>NZ_JBSFJF010000089.1:0-23525 GCF_053597915.1 Streptomyces sp. NPDC001219
GGGCCTGGGGGGGGGGGGGGGGCCGGACTGCTTCGCTTTACGTCCGGCACACCCCACCCGCTCCGACCCGTCCCCTCCCGTGGGTGGATGGGAAAGACGGTGAGTGGGGGCGTATGCCGGTGGTCCGGTGCTCCTCGCGCAGCAGGAGTGACACACCCCACGGACGCACGCCCCCACCCACCCGCACTCACTCCTCCCACGGGAGGGGGCGGGCCGGAGGGGCAGGGTTTCCGGACGTAAAGCGAAGCAGTCCGGAAACCCTGCCCCGGAGGCCCGTCACCGCACCCACAACCCACCCGCCCGCCGCAGGCGCAACGGCGAGGAACAGGCAAACACCACCCGCACCCACGCCCCGCGCAGCGGACCCGAAACGGCGAAAGGCCCCCACGGCGGGACAGCCGACAACGTGGGCCGGGAAGCAAAACGCAGTGAAAGGGCCATACACTCGACTGCCGTGGATACGACCCTTCAGGACCCGCTCGTGGGCCAGCTGCTCGACGGCCGCTACCGCGTCCAGGCGCGCATCGCCGCCGGCGGTATGGCCACGGTGTACCAGGCGACGGACACCCGGCTGGACCGGCTGCTCGCGCTGAAGGTGATGCACCCGACCCTCGCGACGGACGCGGCGTTCGTCGACCGCTTCATCCGCGAGGCGAAGTCGGTCGCGCGGCTGTCGCACCCGAATGTGGTGGGCGTCTTCGACCAGGGCACGGACGGCACGTACGTCTACCTGGCGATGGAGTACGTCGCCGGCTGCACGCTGCGCGACGTGCTGCGGGAGCGGGGCGCGCTCCAGCCGCGGGCCGCGCTGGACATCCTGGAGCCGATCCTGGCCGCACTGGGCGCCGCGCACCGCGCGGGGCTGGTGCACCGCGACATGAAGCCGGAGAACGTCCTGATCGGGGACGACGGCCGGGTGAAGGTCGCCGACTTCGGGCTGGTGCGCGCGGTGGACACGCACACCACCGCCTCGACCGGCTCGGTGCTGGGCACCGTCTCGTATCTCGCGCCCGAGCAGATGGAGCACGGCACGGCCGACGCCCGGGTCGATGTCTACGCCTGCGGTGTGGTGCTCTACGAGATGCTGACCGGCGGCAAGCCGCACAACGGCGGCTCCGTGGCGCAGGTCCTCTACCAGCATCTGCACGAGGACGTGCTGCCGCCGTCGGGGCTGGTGCCCGGTCTCGCGCCACAGCTGGACGAGCTGGTCGCGCTGGCCTGCGCCCGCGATCCGCAGCTGCGCCCGCAGGACGCGGTGGCGCTGCTGTCCCGGGCGCAGGAGGCCCGTGCGCAGCTGACCGACGCCCAGCTGGACGTCGTGCCGCCGCAGGCCCGGGAGGTGCCCGCCGGCGGCCTCGGCGAGGGGTCGGAGCCGACGGACGTGATACCCCGCACCGAGGGCGTACAGCCGCTGCTGCCGGGGACGGACGGAGCGGAGCTGAACCGGACCAGCCGGCTGGAGGTGCCGCCGTCGGAGCAGACGACCCGGCTGCGTCCGGTGCCGGCACCGGAGGCGCCGGCCCGCGGCGGGCTGCTCCAGCGCCACAAGCTGGCCACGATCATCGCGGCGGTGCTGCTGCTCCTCGGGGCGGGCACCGGCGTCTGGTACATCAACTACGGCCAGTTCACCGCCGTCCCCGCGGTGCTGGACATGCCGCAGGCCAAGGCCGAGCGGACGCTGCGGGACGAGGGGCTGGGCGTGAAGGTGGTGCGCGGCTTCAGCTCGAACGTGGAGCGCGGCCGTGTGATGAAGACGGACCCGGCCAACGGCAAGCAGATCCGGGGTACGGGCACGGTCACGATCACCGTCTCCCGGGGCCCGGACATCGTCACCGTCCCGGACCTGTCGGGCACCCCGGTCGCCGACGCCAAGCGCAGGCTGCGCGACCGCGGGCTGATCCCCGGCACCGAGAGCCGGACGTTCAGCGACGAGGTCGCCAGGGGCTCGGTGATCGGCACGGACCCGGCGGCGGGCGCCAGGCGGCGGCCCGACACGGCGGTGGCGCTGACCATCAGCCGGGGCGCCGAGGTCGAGATGCCCGGTGTGCTCGGCAGCGAGCGGGCGGACGCCGTGGAGACGCTGCGGGAGGCGGGCCTGAAGGTGCGCTTCGCCGCCGAGCCGGTGCACTCCACCCAGGACAAGGGCACCATCGCCCGGCAGACGCCGGCCGAGGGCGGGAAGCTGGGCAAGGGCGAGACGGTCACCCTCACGCTCTCCAAGGGCCCGGAGATGGTCCCGGTCCCGGATGTCAGCGGCAAGAACGAAGAGGACGCCAAGAAGCAGCTGACGGATCTCGGCTTCCAGGTCGAGGTGGACAAGCCGTTCTTCTTCCCGAAGGACGAGGTCGAGTCGCAGTCGGTGGAGCCGGGCAAGAAGGCGCCCAAGGGCGGCACGATCACCATCAAGATGAAGGGCGGGCTGTAGCCCGCTGATGCGGCGGGCCGCCGTCCGGGGGACGGCGGTCGTGGCACACCTGGCACCCTGGGAGGGTGAGTACCTCCCCCTCCCCGAAGGGCGCCGAGCAGCGCGCCCGTGCCCGTAATCCGGTCGGCGGCCATGTGCCGGTGGCCGGCGGTCTGGCGAAGACCGGCATTCCGTACGCCCGTGAGATGGGCGACGAGGTCGTCCAGGTCTTCGTGGCCAATCCGCGCGGCTGGGCGACGGCCCCCGGCGACCCCGCCCAGGACGAGGAGTTCCGGGCGGCCTGTGCCCGGTACGGGATGCCGGCGTATGTCCATGCGCCGTATCTGATCAACTTCGGTTCGCACACCGAGGCGACGGTCGAGAAGTCCGTGGCGTCGCTGCGCCACTCGCTGCGCCGCGGCCGGGAGATCGGTGCGCGCGGGGTGGTGGTGCACACCGGTTCGGCGACCGGCGGACGGCCGCGTGCGACGGCGCTGGCGCAGGTCAGGGAGCGGATGCGGCCGCTGCTGGAGGAGCTGACGCACCCGGACGATCCGTGGCTGCTGCTGGAGCCGACGGCCGGGCAGGGCGCGTCGCTGTGTGCGCTGGCCGAGGACCTCGGGCCGTACTTCGACGCGCTGGACCGGCACCCCAGACTGGGGGTCTGCCTCGACACCTGCCACGCGTTCGCCGCCGGGCACGACATGGCGGCGCCGGGCGGGATGAAGGCGCTGCTGGACGAGCTGGTGGAGGTCACCGGCGAGGGCCGGCTGAAGCTGATCCACGCCAATGACTCCAAGGACGTGGCCGGCGCCCACAAGGACCGGCACGAGAACATCGGCGCGGGTCACCTCGGTGCGGAGCCGTTCGCCGAGCTGTTCGTCCATCCGGCGACGGACGGGGTGCCGCTGGTCGTCGAGACGCCGGGCGGCAAGGAGGGCCATGCCGCGGACGTGGCCCGGCTCAAGGAGCTGCGCGCGCCCTGAGTCTGCCGGTACCCCCGTGCGGGAATCCTCCGAGGGGGTACCCGGTTCTTGTGGCCGGGAAGGGACCACTGCCTCGCGTTGGGGGTCTGCCATGGAGCACGTACCGCACGAGCAGCGCACGGCCGCGCCCGGCGCCCCGCCCGGGGCCGGCACCCGCGCCGCCCCCGGTCCGGCCGGCTGGGCGCCGGCGGCCAGGGCGACCCTGCACTGTCTGACCGGATGCGCCCTCGGCGAGGTCCTGGGCATGGTGATCGGTACGGCGCTGGGCTGGCACAACGTCCCGACGATGGTCCTGGCGATCGTGCTGGCCTTCGTCTTCGGCTACGCCCTCACGCTGCGCGGTGTCCTGGCGGCGGGCGTCGGCTTCGGGGCGGCGCTGCGGGTCGCGCTCGCCGCGGACACGCTCTCCATCGCGGTGATGGAGCTGATCGACAACGGGGTGATCGCGCTCTGGCCGCGCGCCATGGACGCCCAGCTCTCGGACCCGCTCTTCTGGGGCGTGCTGGCGGCGTCGCTGGTGCTCGCGTTCGTGGTGACCACACCGGTGAACAAGTGGATGATCGGCCGCGGCAAGGGGCACGCGGTGGCGCACCGGTACCACCACTGAGCGCGGTGTCCGCCGGCCGGGCCGGTCAGAGCTCGGGGCCGTCGCCGGGTTCTTCCTGGTACGAGTAGCGCTGCTCCCGCCACGGGTCGCCCAGGTTGTGGTAGCCGCGTTCCTCCCAGAAGCCGCGGCGGTCGGCCCGCATGTATTCGATGCCGCGGACCCATTTGGGCCCTTTCCAGGCGTACAGATGGGGCACGATCAGCCGGACCGGGAATCCGTGCTCCGCGGTGAGGACTTCACCGGAGCGATGGGTGGCGAAGAGGCACTTCTCCGCGGCGAAATCCTCGATCCGCAGATTGGAACTGAATCCGTACTCGGCCCACACCATGACATGGGTGACATCGGGTGCCGGCGGCGCCAGGTCCAGGATGGTCCGGGTGTGCACCCCGCCCCATTCGGCTCCCAGCATGCTGAATTTCGTCACGCAATGCATATCCGCGACGACCGTGGTGTACGGCAGGGCCGTGAATTCGTCGAGTGACCAGCAGTGCTTCGCGTCGTCGGCGGTGGCGCCGAATGCCCGGAACTCCCAGCGTTCGGCGCGGAACTTCGGCACCGGCCCGTAATGGGTCACCGGCCAGCCCCGCTGGAGCCGCTGCCCCGGAGGCAGCTCAGGAGGCTCCTCTTCGCGGCTTTCCGGCTGACCCATGCCCTCCATGGTGTCAGACCGGAAGGGGTGCCGATGACCAGGGACGGGAGGGATTCGGGCAACTCGTACTAAGCATGCACTTACTGGACGCCCCGCTCCGCGCGGTGCGAGGATGCGCGGCACCTGCCCAGTTCTCGCGTGGAAGGAGCCCGCAGCCATGCAGGGCGACCCCGAGGTCATTGAATTCCTCAACGAGCAGCTGACCGCCGAGCTGACCGCGATCAACCAGTACTTCCTGCACGCCAAGATGCAGGAGAACTTCGGCTGGACCAAGCTCGCGAAGTACACCCGCTCCGAGTCCTTCGACGAGATGAAGCACGCGGAGATCCTCACGGACCGGATTCTCTTCCTCGACGGTCTGCCGAATTACCAGCGGCTGTTCCATGTGCGGGTCGGCCAGAGCGTCACCGAGATGTTCCAGGCCGACCGGCAGATCGAGGTCGAGGCCATCGACCGGCTCAAGCGCGGTATCGAGGTGATGCGTACCAAGGGCGACATCACCTCGGCGAACATCTTCGAGGACATCCTCGCGGACGAGGAGCACCACATCGACTATCTCGACACCCAGCTGGAACTGATCGAGAAGCTCGGGGAGGCGCTCTACCTCGCCCAGGTCATCGAGCAGCCGAGCTGAGCGGGCGGCCGGATGCCCGGCCTCCGCAACGGCCCGGGCGGCACGGGGAGATCACCCGCACCCCTGGGGGCTAGGCGGCCTCCGAGAGCACCGCGGGCGCCACGGCGTCCGCCTCCGCGCCCAGCGGCTCGGGCGCACCGCTGTCGATGAGTTCGCGGCGGGGGCAGTCCCCCCGGCCGAGCAGCGACTGGATACGGCGTACACAGCCGCCGCAGTCGGTGCCGGCCTTGCAGGCGGAGGCGATCTGGCGGGGCGTGCAGGCGCCCGAGTCCGCGTGGTCGCGGACCTGCTGCTCGGTGATCCCGAAGCAAGAGCAGACGTACACGCGGTTTCACCTCCGGTGGGATGCCCCACCGATCCGGCTGATCTTCAGTGAGGTAACCCTTACCTTACCTGGCCCGGCAGGGGCGGCACAACGCGGTGGGGCGCGGATCACATGATCCGCGCCCCACCTCTGTCGTGGCCCTGACCGTCGGTGCAGGTCAGCCGCCGGCTGTCCTACTGGTCGCGGTACATCTCCGCCACCAGGAACGCCAGGTCGAGCGACTGGCTGCGGTTGAGCCGCGGGTCGCAGGCGGTCTCGTAGCGCTGGTGCAGGTCGTCGACGAAGATCTCGTCGCCGCCGCCCACGCACTCGGTGACGTCGTCACCGGTGAGCTCGACGTGGATGCCGCCCGGGTGCGTGCCGAGGTTCTTGTGGACCTCGAAGAAGCCCTTGACCTCGTCCAGCACGTCGTCGAAGCGCCGGGTCTTGTGACCGGAGGCGGCCTCGAAGGTGTTGCCGTGCATCGGGTCGCAGATCCAGGCGACCTGCGCTCCGGAGGCGGTGACCTTCTCGACCAGCTCGGGGAGCTTGTCGCGGATCTTGTCCGCTCCCATGCGGGTGATGAAGGTCAGCCGGCCCGGCTCCCGCTCCGGGTCGAGGCGCTCGATGAGCGTCAGCGCGTCCTGGGCGGTGGTCGTCGGACCGAGCTTGACGCCGATGGGGTTGCGCACGCGCGAGGCGAACTCGATGTGCGCACCGTCCAGCTGACGGGTACGCTCGCCGATCCACAGCATGTGGCCCGAGACGTCGTAGAGGTTGCCGGTGCGCGAGTCGACCCGGGTCAGCGACGACTCGTAGTCGAGGACCAGCGCCTCGTGGGAGGCGTAGAACTCGACGGTGCGGAACTCCTCCGGGTTGACCCCGCAGGCGTTCATGAAGTTCATCGCACGGTCGATCTCGCGCGCCAGGTCCTCGTAGCGCTGCCCGGCGGGCGAGGACTTCACGAAGTCCTGGTTCCAGGCGTGCACCTGCCGCAGGTCGGCGTAGCCGCCCGTGGTGAAGGCGCGCACGAGGTTCAGCGTCGCCGCGGAGGCGTGGTACATCCGCTTCAGCCGCTGCGGGTCCGGGATGCGGGACGCCTCGGTGAACTCGAAGCCGTTGACGGAGTCGCCGCGGTAGGTCGGCAGGGTCACGCCGTCGCGCGTCTCGGTGGGCTTGGAGCGCGGCTTGCTGTACTGGCCGGCGATCCGGCCGACCTTGACCACCGGGACGGACCCGGCGTAGGTCAGGACGGCGCCCATCTGGAGCAGGGTCTTGAGCTTGTTACGGATGTGCTCGGCGGATACGGCGTCGAAGGCCTCCGCGCAGTCGCCGCCCTGAAGCAGGAACGCCTCACCACGGGCGACGGCTCCCAGGCGCTCGCGCAGCTGGTCGCACTCGCCCGCGAAGACGAGCGGCGGATAGGACTCGAGCTCCGCGATCACATCGCGCAGAGCCTCTTGGTCCGGCCATTCAGGCTGCTGCGCCGCGGGCAGGTCTCGCCAGGTGTTGCCACCGGCGTGGGTTTCAGCGTTCACGGTCACAAGCCCCACATTACGGGGTCCCGCGAGGGTGTCCGTCCGGGCATCCGGACTGTGAGACACCCGGCACCCCCACGGTCCGGTAGGGTGCCCCCCATGTGCACGCGACCGTCCATGAACAGGAACTGGTGGTGGACCGCTCATCCGGCGGCCCACTGATTTCGCGCGCACATCCCACACTCCGCGAAGGCCGCCCGAGGGGCGGCCTTCAGCCTTTTCCGGCGGCCGTTCCTCCCCTCCTGGAAGGAACCCCCGCCATGCACCGCGAGCCCCCCGCCCGCACCGACGCCGCCGCGCTCGTCGAGCGGCTGCTCGACCCCGCCTGCCCACCGTTCGCCCTGCTGCACCGCCGTACCCCGGGGCGGGAGGCCGCGTCCCCCGTCGTCGAGGTGCTGACCGGCGAGGTGACCGAGGTCGAGCGGCTGGCCGACATCCCGCTGGGCGACGGGGTGCCCGGGGCGCCGGTGACCGACGCGCTCGCCCTGATCCCGTTCCGGCAGATCCGCGAGCGCGGCTTCCGGGCGCACGACGACGGCACCCCGCTGGCCGTGCTGCGTCCCCGGGAGACCGCCGAGGTGCCCCTGGACGAGATGCTGGCGGCGCTGCCCGCCCATGACGTGCGGGTGACGGACGGGGCGTTCGACGTGGACGACGACGCCTACGCCGGGATCGTGGAGCGGGTGGTGCGGGACGAGATCGGCACCGGTGAGGGCGCGAACTTCGTCATCCGCCGGACCTTCGAGGGCGAGATCGCGGACTTCTCGGCGGCCGACGCGCTGGCGCTGTTCCGGCGGCTGCTGGCCGGTGAGCGCGGCGCGTACTGGACGTACGTGGTGCACCGCCCCGGGGTGCGCACACTGGTCGGCGCCAGCCCCGAGGTGCATGTGCGGATGACGGGCGGGCGGGACGAGCGCGAGACGCTGCCGGCCGGGGGCGACGGAGCGCGGGTGGGCGGGACGGTCGTGATGAATCCGATCAGCGGCACCTACCGCTACCCGGAGGGCGGGCCCACCGCCGAGAGCCTGCTGGCGTTCCTCGACGACCGCAAGGAGGCCGAGGAACTGTCCATGGTGGTGGACGAGGAGCTGAAGATGATGTGCACCGTCGGCGACAAGGGGGGTGTGGTGATCGGGCCCCGGCTCAAGGAGATGGCGCATCTCGCGCACACCGAGTACGAGCTGCGCGGCCGGTCCACCCTCGATGTCCGCGAGGTGCTCAGGGAGACGATGTTCGCGGCGACGGTCACCGGGTCGCCGGTGCAGAACGCGTGCCGGGTGATCGAGCGGCACGAGCCGGTGGACGCCGACGGCCGGGGGCGCGGCTACTACGCGGGGGCGCTGGCGCTGATCGGGCGGGACGCCGGGGGCGCGCAGACGCTGGACTCGCCGATCCTGATCCGGACCGCCGACATCGACGCCGGGGGGCGGCTGCGGGTGCCGGTCGGCGCCACGCTGGTGCGCGCCTCCGACCCGTACGCCGAGGTCGCCGAGACGCATGCGAAGGCGGCGGGGGTGCTCACCGCGCTGGGCGTGCGGGAGGCGCCGGCGCGGCCCGCTGACGGGGGGCGTCCGCCGCGGCTGGCCGACGATCCGCGGGTGCGGGCCGCGCTGGACGCCCGCCGGTCCGGTCTGGCGCCGTTCTGGCTGCGGATGCAGACCACCGCGCCCACCGCCGAGCTGAGCGGGCACGCCCTGGTCGTCGACGCGGAGGACACCTTCACCGCGATGCTGGCGCATCTGCTGCGGACCTCGGGGCTGACCGTCAGCGTGCGCCGCTACGACGAGCCGGGGCTGCGGGCCGCGGCCCGTGCGCACCGGGGGCCGGTCGTGCTGGGCCCGGGACCGGGCGACCCGTCCGACGCCGCCGACCCGAAGATGCGCTTTCTGCGGTCGCTGACCGCCGAGCTGGTCGCCGGGCACCGCCACGGGGTGCTGGGGGTGTGCCTGGGGCACGAACTCCTCGCCGCCGAGCTGGGGTTGGAGATCGTGCGCAAGGAGGTGCCCTTCCAGGGCGCGCAGGAGCGGATCGAGTTCTTCGGGCGCGAGGAGACGGTCGGCTTCTACAACACCTTCACGGCCCGCTGCGATGACACCACCGCCGCCGAACTCGCGATGCACCGCGTGGAGTTGAGCCGGGACGCGGCCACCGGAGAGGTGCATGCGCTGCGCGGTCCGGGCTTCGCGGGGGTGCAGTTCCACCCGGAGTCGGTGCTGACCCTGGACGGGGCCTCGGTCACGGCGCAGCTGCTGGCAGCTGTCCTCGTGTGACCAGCATGTTCTCGTTGGTGCGATGGGCCAGGTAGTCCTCGACGTTGGCCACGGTGGCCGCGGTGATCTGGCCGACCGCGTCCTCGGTGAAGTACGCCTGGTGCGAGGTGACCAGGACGTTCGCGAAGGTCATCAGGCGGGCGAGGGTGTCGTCGCTGATGATGTCCAGGGACTTGTCGAAGAAGAAGAACGCGGCCTCCTCCTCGTAGACGTCCAGGCCGACGCCGGTGAGCCGGCCGTCCTTGAGCGTCTCGACGAGGGCCGCGGTGTCGACCAGCCCGCCGCGGCTGGTGTTGAGCAGGATCGCGTCGTCCTTCATCGCGGCCAGCGCGGCGGCGTCGACGAGGTGCCGGGTGCCGTCGACCAGCGGGAGGTGCAGGCTGACCAGGTCCGACTCGGCGAACAGCCGCTCCTTGGCGACGTACTTCATGCCGAGTGCGACACAGCGCGGGTTCTGGGCGAGGTCCCAGCCCAGCAGGTTCATGCCGAAGCCGTGGGCGATCCGGGTGAAGGCCTCGCCGATCTTGCCGGTGCCGAGCACCCCGGCCGTCCGCCCGCGCAGGTCGCGGCCCATCAGGCCGTCCAGCCGGAAGTCGAAGTTGCGGGTGCGGTGAATGGCCCGGACGATCCGCCGGTTGACGGCCAGGGCCAGCGCCCAGGCGAACTCGGCGACGGAGTGGGGTGAGTAGAAGGCGACGCGGCCGATGCTCAGCCCGAGGTCGGCCGCGGCCTCCAGGTCGATGTTGTTGAAGCCCGTGGAGCGCTGGGCGATCATCTTCGTCCCGCCGGCCGCGAGGGTCTGCAGGACGTCGGCGCCCAGGTCGGCGTTGACGCTGGAGCTGACGATCTCGTAGCCGCGGGCGATGGGGGCCGTGTCGCGGTTGAGGAAGACGTCCAGACTGCGGACCTGGTGGCGGCCGGCGAAGGCCTTCTCCAGGAACGGCCGCTCGTCCGCCTGCACACCGAAGGCGACGATCTCCACGAGTTCTCCCGGTCTTCGTTCCGGTTCAGGGTCTCCCGCCCATGAGCGAGGGGCCGGATATGTCGCGTAGGGCGAATATACGGCCCCTCGCCCGGCGGTGCCGCCCGGAGCGCGGACGGCAACGGGAGCGGCGCCGCGGGCTCAGCCGAAGAACACCCCGGCCTCGGCGTAGAGCGCCGGATCGACGGTCTTCAGCCTGGCGGTGGCGTCCGCGATCGGCACCCGGACGATGTCCGTACCGCGCAGCGCGACCATCTTCCCGAAGTCGCGGTCGCGCACCGCGTCGATGGCGTGCAGCCCGAAGCGGGTGGCCAGCCAGCGGTCGAAGGCGCTGGGTGTGCCGCCGCGCTGGGTGTGCCCGAGGACCGTGGTCCGCGCCTCCTTGCCGGTGCGCGACTCGATCTCCTTGGCCAGCCACTCCCCCACCCCGGACAGCCGGACGTGCCCGAAGGAGTCCGTGGAGTCGTCCTTGAGCACCATCTGCCCGTCCTTGGGCATCGCGCCCTCGGCGACGACCACGATCGGGGCGTAGCGGACCTTGAAGCGGGACTCGATCCACCGGCAGACCTGCTCGATGTCGAAGCGCTGCTCCGGGATGAGGATGACGTTCGCGCCGCCGGCCAGGCCGGAGTGCAGCGCGATCCAGCCGGCGTGCCGGCCCATCACCTCGACGACCAGTACCCGCATATGGGACTCGGCGGTGGTGTGCAGCCGGTCGATGGCTTCGGTGGCGACGCCGACGGCGGTGTCGAATCCGAAGGTGTAGTCCGTGGCCGACAGGTCGTTGTCGATGGTCTTGGGGACGCCGACGCAGGGGACGGCGTGCTCGTCGGAGAGCCGGGCGGCGACGCCGAGGGTGTCCTCGCCGCCGATCGCGATCAGCGCCTCGATCTCGTGCTTGGCGAGCGTCTCCCTGATCCGGCGGACGCCGTCGTTCTCCTTGAAGGGGTTGGTCCGCGAGGAGCCGAGGACGGTGCCGCCGCGCGGCAGGATGCCGCGCACCGCCGGGATGTCCAGCGGCACCGTGTCGCCCTCCATCGGCCCGCGCCAGCCGTCCCGGAAGCCGACGAACTCGTATCCGTACTCCTGGGTGCCCTTGCGGACGATGCCCCTGATCACCGCGTTCAGACCCGGGCAGTCGCCGCCGCCGGTCAGTACTCCGACCCGCATCGCTGCTTCACCTACATCCCGTCCGTGGCCGCGCACTCGGCCGTGTTCGCTCCGACCCCGGTCACGCTAATGGTGATCTGGGTCACTCAGGGATGGGACAAACGGTGATGTCGGTGATTTGTCCGGGAGTTGGGCCGAGGCGTTCACCCGTACGGGCGGACCGCGCCGGTCCGCCGTCCGGGCGGCCGGGGCCCGCGCCGGTCAGCCCTCGTCGAGACCGCGCTCGATCGCGTACCGCACCAGCTCCACGCGGTTGTGCAACTGGAGCTTGCCGAGGGTGTTCTGGACGTGGTTCTGGACCGTGCGGTGCGAGATGACCAGGCGTTCGGCGATCTGCTTGTACGAGAGTCCCTTGGCGACCAGCCGCAGCACCTCGGTCTCCCGGTCCGTCAGCCGCGGGGCGCCCGGCTCGTCCGGCGCCGCGGGGGCCGGCTCGGTCGCCAGCCGGCGGTACTCACCGAGCACCAGACCCGCCAGGCCCGGGGTGAACACCGCGTCACCGGCGGCCGTCCGCCGCACCGCGTCCAGCAGCTCCTCCGTGCTGGCCGACTTCAGCAGATAGCCGGTCGCGCCGGACTTGACCGCCTCCAGGACATCGGCGTGCTCCCCGCTGGCGGAGAGCACCAGCACCCGCAGCGCCGGACGGGCGCCGACCAGTTCCTGGCACACCCGGACGCCGGGCAGCCCCGGCAGATTGAGGTCCAGGACGAGGACGTCGGGCGAGGCGGCCTGCGCCCTGCGCACCGCCTGGAGACCGTCGCCGGCCGTCGCCACCACGTCGAACCCGGCCTCGGCCAGGTCCCGCGCGACCGCGTCCCGCCACATCGGGTGGTCGTCGACCACCATGACCTTCAGGGCCCTCTGCTCACTCATGCCCGCACCCCGCCCCGCGCGGTGCGGACCCGCTCCGTGCTGCGCACACTCACTCTCTCGCCTTCCCCCGTCATCCGCCCTCGGGCGCCGTGCCCTTGGGGACCGTCAACTCCACTTCCGTGCCCTGGCCGGGGACCGAGACCCACGCCGCGGTGCCGCCCAGGTCCCGCAGCCGGCCGCGGATGGACAGCGCCACGCCCAGCCGGCCCTCGCGCTCGGCGTCCGCGAGCCGGCCCTCGGGGATGCCGGGGCCGTCGTCGCGGACCGTCACGATCACCGCATGCGGTTCGTCCTCCACCAGAATCCATGCGCGGGCCCCGTCACCCGCGTGCACCCGGACATTGTCCAACGCGGCACTGACAGCGGCCGCCAACTCGGCCGCCGCGGCGGCCGGCAGCCCGACCGGGGCGCCGGGCTCGGAGAACGTGACCCCGGCACCCGCGAACGGCGCGAGCAACGCCCGCACGTCGCACGGCCCGTCCTCGTCCGGCTCCGGCGCCGGTACGGCCACGACGGCCGGTGCGGCGGCAGCCGCGTCGTCCGCGGCGCCCGCACCGGCCGGGTGCGGCACGGTCTGCTCCGCGCCGCCCGGCCGGGCTCCGCGCGGCGGCACCAGTCCGCCGGCGACCAGGGTCCGCAGCGCGACCTCCTGCTCCCCCGCCATCCGGCCCAGCTCGGCCGCCTCGCCGCCGATCGCGGCACCGCGCCGCTGCACCATGGCCAGGACCTGGAGCACGCTGTCGTGGATGTCACGGGCCAGCCGCTCCCGCTCCCGGGTGGCGGCCTCTATCTGCAGCGCACGGGCGAGGGTGCGCTCACTGGCCCGCGCCACCTCGACGACATAGCCGATGGCGACGCTGGCCACCCAGACCAGCACCACGTTGTGCACGGTGTCGCGGGCCAGCTCCTGGCGCTCGACGAGGTTGGC
The DNA here is from genome assembly GCF_053597915.1 of Streptomyces sp. NPDC001219. Classification (NCBI taxonomy): domain Bacteria; kingdom Bacillati; phylum Actinomycetota; class Actinomycetes; order Kitasatosporales; family Streptomycetaceae; genus Streptomyces; species Streptomyces sp. NPDC001219. The sequence goes on from NZ_JBSFJF010000089.1 coordinate 13,346, forward strand.
CACCGCCACGGCGCTGGACGCGACCGCGGCCCAGCGCCAGCCGCCCTTGATCGCGAAGCCCAGCACGGCGCCCGCCGTCCAGATGGAGGGCAGCGTCGGAGCGCCGTCCATGATGCGGGCCTGCGTGTCGATCAGCGGCGTGAGCAGGATGCCGCCGACCGCGAAGCCGAGGTCGGCGAGGAGGAAGTGCCGGGTGCAGCGCTCGGCGGACGTCGTCCGGCGCCAGGTGAACACCATCCACAGGGTGAGCGCGCCCATGTAGGCGGCGGCGCCCAGCGGTCGCGCGTACTGCGGGTACGAGAGCGCGACCAGGCACAGGACGTAGCCGAGGGTCAGAATCCGGTAGCCGGTGAGCGCGCGCCACAGCGGCAGCTCGACGGACATCCGCACCACCTTCGGCGGCTTGCTCCGGTGCCTGGCGGCCAGGCCGCGCACGGTCGGTATGTCCGTATCCCTCATTGCCGGCCCCCACCTCTCGCCGGGCGCCCCCGCGCCCGGCCTCGGCCCTGCCCGTCTATTCGGCGGCCGCCTTCTTGGCCTGCTCCGCCTCGCTCTGCTGCTTCGCCTCGGCCTTCGCCGCGTCCGCCAGCTGCCGCTTGGCCGCGGTCGCGTAGATGTCCACATACTCCTGGCCGGACAGCTTCATGATCTCGTACATGACCTCGTCGGTGACCGACCGCAGGATGAAGCGGTCGCCCTCCATGCCCTGATAGCGGGTGAAGTCCAGCGGCTTGCCGATACGGATGCCCGGCCGGATCATCTTCGGCACGATCTTGCCCGGAGGCTGTACCTTCTCGGTGTCGATCATCGCCACGGGGATGACCGGCGCCCCGGTGGCCAGCGCCACCCGGGCCAGTCCGCCCGGCTTGCCGCGGTAGAGCCGGCCGTCCGGGGAGCGGGTGCCCTCCGGGTAGATGCCGAACAGCTCACCGCGCTCCAGCACCTCGATGCCGCTCTTGATCGCCGCCTCGCCCGCGCCGCGGGCACCCGAGCGGTCGACCGGCAGCTGGCCCACGCCCTTGAAGAACGCGGCGGTCAGCTTGCCCTTCACGCCCGGCGAGGTGAAGTACTCGGACTTGGCGATGAAGGTGACCTTGCGGTCGAGTACCGCGGGCAGGAAGAAGGAGTCCGAGAAGGACAGGTGGTTGCTCGCGAGGATCGCCGGACCCTCGGCGGGGATGTTCTCGATGCCTTCCACCCAGGGCCTGAAGGCAAGCTTCAGCGACCCGCCGAGGGAAAACTTCATTGCGCCGTAGATCAACCGACTGCCTCCTGTGTGTGACGCAAAGACCTTAACCTGCCCCGGCGGCGCACTCGCGCCGTGGCGGCCGTCGGACCTATCCGCTTGCCGTCACTTTGCGTACCCTGAGGTAACTCGCCAGGCCCCCTCATCGATCGGAGTCCCCCGGTGCCGCTCCTTCCCGGAGCCGAGCCGTTCCGCCGTGACGGCGGAGAGGTCGGCGTCCTCGTGTGCCACGGCTTCACCGGCTCCCCCCAGTCCGTACGCCCCTGGGCCGAATATCTGGCCGACCGGGGACTCACCGTCGCCCTCCCGCTGCTGCCCGGTCACGGCACCCGCTGGCAGGACATGCAGCTCACCACGTGGCAGGACTGGTACGCCGAGGTCGACCGGGAGCTGCGCGCGCTGACCGAGCGCTGCTCCAAGGTCTTCGTCTGCGGACTGTCCATGGGCGGTGCGCTGGCGCTGCGGCTGGCCGCCAAGCACGGCGACGCGGTCAGCGGGGTCGCGGTGGTCAACCCGGGCAACAAGGTCCATGACCCGGCCGCGCCGCTGCTCCCGGTGCTGCGGTATCTCGTCCGGACCACCAAGGGCGTGGTCAGCGACATCGCCCGGCCCGGTGCCGAGGAGGTCGGCTACGACCGGGTGCCGCTGCACGCCGCGCACTCGCTGCGCCGGTTCTTCCAGCAGGTCGACTCCGAACTCCCGGGCGTCACCCAGCCGTTGCTGGTGATGACCAGCCCGCAGGACCATGTCGTACCGGCGGCGGACTCCGAGCGGGTGCTGGCCCGGGTCTCCTCCACGGACGTGCGGCAGACGCTGCTGGAGCGCAGCTACCACGTCGCGACGCTCGACCACGACGCCGAGCAGATCTTCCGGGACACCTTCGCGTTCATCTCCCGGCTCGCGCCGGAGGCAGGGACGGACGCGGCGCAGGAGGGGACGGCGGCCCGTGGCGGAGCGTAGCCCCCGCGATCCCCGGGACCCGCTGGACGAAGAGGCCGCCTGGGCCGAGATCGTCGCGGGCTACGGCGAGCAGCCGTCGTTCCCGGCGGACGACGGGGAGAGCGGGGACGGGCCGGCCGGGAAGCCGGACGCCGCCGCGCCCTCCGAGACGTCGGGCAAAGACGGGGCGGCCGGGGCGCCGGGCAAGGACGGCAAGGACGCCGGGGACGGCACGGGCGACGCCGCGCGTCCGGGCAGCTTCGTGGTCTTCGCACCGGGTGTCGGCCCCCGTGACTGGGACGCCGCCGAGGCCTCCGACGACGACTTCGACGCGACCGACGAGGGCCACTTCACCCCGCCCGAGCCGCCCCCGCTGCCGCAGACCGACGTCACCGCCAGGTTCGCCTGGCTCGCGGTGATCGGCGGCCCGCTGCTGCTGGTGGCCATGGTGCTGCTCCAGCAGCCGGTGACGTGGTGGATCACGGTCCTGGGCGTCGGCGGCTTCCTCGGCGGCTTCGGCACGCTCGTGGCCCGGATGAAGGACGACGACGAGGACGACGACCTGCCGGGCAGCGGCGCCGTGGTGTGAGTCAGTCCGTGGCCGGCACCCGCAGCGCGGCCAGCACCGGCAGATGGTCCGTGGCGGCCCGGAGGTCGGACTCCGCCACCCCCGCCAGCCCGTGCGGCACCCCGCAGCCCAGGACCTCCACGCCCTCCGTGGTGAAGATCGCGTCGATCCGCTGATGCGGGTCGTGGGGCGTGGAGGTGAACTCCCCGCCCCACGGCTTGGCCGCCCAGGCGTCCGTGAGCGCGCCCGCCAGCCGCCGGAAGCTGCGGCCCCCCGGCCGGTCGTTGAGGTCGCCCCCGGCGACGGCGTACGGCACCTCCAGCGCGGCCAGCCGCTCCAGCAGCAGCCCGGCCTGCTGGTAGCGCTCCCGGTCGGCGAGGCTGAGATGGCAGCTGAGCACACCGAGCCGGGCCCCGCCGATCCGGACCACGGCGAGGGCCAGACCGCGCTGGTGCAGTCCGGGGGTGCGGGGCAGCAGCACCTCCTCCGTGCGCTCCACATGGGCGCGCAGGGTGGACAGGATCATCGGGCCCGCGGTCGTGCCGCCGCCGGTGACGTAGACCAGGCCGGCCGCGCGGGCCAGCCGCTCGGCGGCCTTGCGCCAGCGGAAGAACCGCGGCGCCTCCTGGATCAGCACGAGGTCGGGCGCGCAGGCCCGGATCACCCGGGCCAGCGCCGCGCGGTCGTCGCGCAGCGAGCGGATGTTGTAGCTGAGCACCCGGATCACGGCCGCACCGCCGCGTCCTGACTCCCCGGCGGCGGGGCCGGGTTCGGTGGCGGAGGCGGGGAGCGAGATCACGGCGGCAGGTCCTCTCACCGGGAGGGTCACGCGGCCAAGATAGAGCACCGCCCGCCGCTCCCCCTCCGGGGCGCGACGGACGGTGCCGTACGGATACGCGGGCGCCGGGCGCCCGGTGGTGTCAGCCCTGGCGCGCCAGGTCGGCCGCGCCGACCAGACCGGCCTTGCCGCCGAGCTGGGCGGCGAGCACCTGGGCGTGCGGCCGCCACTGGTTGCCGACCAGCCAGCGGCGGAAGGACTTGCGGATCGGGCCCAGGACCAGTTCGCCCTCGTCGGAGACGCCGCCGCCGACGATGAAGGCGGACGGGTCGAAGAGCGAGGCGAGGTCGGCGAGTCCGGCGCCGGCCCAGCGGGCCAGTTCACGGAACGAGTCGATGGCGACCGGGTCGCCCTGGCGGGCCGCCTCGCTCACGTGCGGGCCCTGGATGCCCTCGGAGGTGCCGTCGCCGAGCGACAGCAGGATCTGGGCGTTCTCGGGGGTGGCGAAGGCACGCTGGCGGGCGTAGCGCAGCAGGGCACGGCCGGAGGCGTACTGCTCCCAGCAGCCCTGGTTGCCGCAGCCGCACATCAGGCCGTCGGGGACGACCCGGATGTGCCCGAACTCGGCGGCGACGCCGAAGCGGCCGCGGCGCAGCTTGTTGCCGATGATGATGCCGCCGCCGAGGCCGGTGCCGAGGGTGATGCAGATGACGTCGCTGTGGCCCTGGCCGGCGCCGAAGCGGTACTCGCCCCAGGCCGCGGCGTTGGCGTCGTTCTCGACGACCACCGGGAGGCCGACGCGCTGTTCGACCTTGTCCTTGAGCGGCTCGTGGCGCCAGTCGATGTTCGGGGCGAACAGGACCGTGGCCCGCTTCTCGTCGACGTAACCGGCGGCGCCGATACCGACGGCCTCGACGTGATGGCCCGCGCCGACGGTGCGCACCGCTTCCGCGATGGCCTCGGTCAGGGCGTCGGTGGCCTGCGGAGTCGGCACCTTGCACGTCTCAAGGATCGAGCCCTCTTCGTCGACCACGCCGGCCGCGATCTTCGTGCCGCCGATGTCGACGCCGATGGTGAGTCCCATGTGTCCCTCAGTTTTTCGCTCGAACCCCGCCGGGACCCACCGTACCGGAGGCGGGGGTGCCGCCCGCGTTCTTCGGACCGGAGGGACGGGGACACCTCCCGTCCACCGGGCCGTGCTCAGGACACCGGGCGGTGCTCAGCTCAGTCGAGGTCGATCCGCTCGGTGCCCGTGGGGCCGTCGTCGTCGCGCGGATCGTCCGCACGGCTCTCGGGGCGGACGTCGCCCTCGTCACGGGTCCAGCGGCGCTCGCTGCCCTCGACGGCGGAGCGGTAGGCGGCGAGCAGCTCGGAGCCGGCCGCTGCGAGGTGGTCGAAGATGTCGGGGTTGCGCTCGATGACCGGCTCGACGGCCGCCTTGGCCTGCTTGAACAGCTGGTTGACGGCACCCTGCGCGGCGATCCCGCCCAGTGCGCCGGGCAGCTGGATACCGGCGAGCTTGTCGGTCACCGCCTCGGCGAGCTTGCGCAGCTCCTCGGCGGCGCTGCCCTGCTGCGGGCCGTGGGCGGCGCGGTGCCGGGACTTCTCGGCCGCGAGGTCCTCGGCGCAGGCGGTCGCCCAGGCGTCGGCATCGGGCTCGGCCCTGCGGTCGGCGGGGCGCTCGGTGGCATCACTCATGAGGAACTCCGTGACTCCTGCGGCGAGGCGGTACGGCGAAGCTGTGCGGGACGGGCACGTCGGGGCGGGGCCCACCCCCGACGTTACCCGAACGGTGGTAGCGCGTTCAGTCGCTCTTGGGCCACAGATCCGGATCGGGCGTGAAGCGGATCTCCAGGGCTCCGTCGCGGAGTCCGGCGCCGGAGACGGTGCAGCGGCGCAGCGCGGAGGGGAGCGTCCGAATCCGCCGGAAGCGGCCGACGGTGACCACGATCTCGTCGCCGCGGCGCACCAGGCCCAGGCCCCGGCGTTCGGCGCCGGGCAGCGGCACCCGCCAGACCAGGATGCCGTCGGTGGCCAGCCGGTCCTCGACGGTCCAGGGGTCGGGGTGCGGCCCGTCGGCGGGTCCGGCCGCGGCGGTCCCGGCGGCCGGTCCACCGGTCAACTCACCGAGTTCGTCGACGCCCTGGGGGTCGCGGCCCAGGTGCGGCACCTCATGGACGGGGAGGTCGGGGAACTCCTCGCGCAGCGCCTTGAGGACGCTCTGCTGGCTGCCGGAGAGCGCGGCGAGGAACGGGTCGGCCGAGCCGGTGGGCAGCAGCCGGTTGACGATCACGCCGTCGGTGCGGCGGCCGTGCAGGGCGAGCCCGGCGCGGAGGGTGCGGAGCGTGGCGGCGGCGACCGGGCCGGCTTCGGTGACCAGGCGTACGGAGGTGCCGGGGTCGTCGATCGTCCGCTGGACGGCGGCGAGTTCGGTCTCCCAGCGCTCGGCGGCGTCGTACAGCTTCTGCGCCGGCATCGGGACGCCGGCGAGCTGGGCGAGGACCGGGCGCAGTGCACGGGCCGCCTGCCGCTCGGGCGGCAGCAGCCGGCGCAGATAGCGGCGCACCTGGGCGGGCAGGGCGAGCAGCCGGACGGCCTCGTCGGCCGAGGGCATGTCGACGACGACGAGGTCCCAGTCGTCCGAGACGCGTTCGGCGTGCAGCGCGTGCAGCAGCGCGAAGTCCTCGGAGCCGGGGAGTTCGGTGAGTTCGTCCTCGTCGAGGGGGGCGGCGCCGAGCAGGTCGAGGGCGGCGCCGGCGCGCTCCTGGAAGGCGAGGAACTCCTGGCGGAAGCGGTCGCCGGGGTCGATGCGGCGGGCGTGCAGACCGGGGGCTATCGGGGTGGGGGTGTCGGCACCGAGGGGGGTGCCCAGCACCGTTTCCGGTGCGCTGCTCCCGGTGGTGAGCAGCAGGGCCCGCTCGCCCCGGCGGGCACCGGCCAGGGCGGTCGCGGCGGCGAGCGTGGTGCGGCCCGCGCCGCCGGTGCCCGTGACGAGGACGATGCGCACGCTCAGAGCTTCTTGGCCTCGTCGGCGGGCGTCTGCGGGCCGTCGTGGCCGCTCTCGACGCGCTTCTTCAGCCCGGCCAGCGCACGGTCGATGATGACCTTCTCGGCCTTGCGCTTGATCATGCCGAGCATCGGGATCTTGACGTCGACGGTGAGCTGGTAGGTCACCTCGGTGTGCGCGCCGCCGCCGAGCGCGGCGAGGCGGTAGGAGCCGTCGAGGGCGCGCAGCATCTGGGACTTGACCAGGGACCAGCTGACCTCGTTCTCCCCGGTCCAGGTGTAGGCGAGGGTGTGGTCGTCCTTGATCGCTCCGGCGTCCAGCAGCAGGCGCACCTGCTCGGCGCGGCCGTGGTCGTCCTTGGCGAGCACCTCTGCCTCCTTGACCTCTCCGGTCCACTCCGGGTAGCGGTCAAAGTCGGCGATCACCGCCATCACTTCGGCGGGTGCCGCCTCGATCGTGATGCTCGAGCTGGTGTGTTCGGCCATCGCCGTGACTCCTCCATGCCGATTCGTTCCGGTCCGCCGACTCTTCCCCGAGCTCTCGGCTCCGAGCGGGGGGAGACCCCGTTACCCGGTGTCTGCGCTGCTACCGGCTCCGAGGCTACCGCGCGGGATACCGCGGACGGACACCAGCAGGCCGGGGAGGGCCGGGGCGGGAGGGCCGCCGGGTGCGCTCCCGGGGCCGCCCGGGCCAGGGGTGTCCGGGCTCACCACTCCAGGACATAGGGCGTCCCGGTCGCGTTGAAGTGGCCGACATTGACGCATTCCGTGCCGTCGATCCGGGCCCGGCGGGCCAGCGGCTGGTGCACATGACCGAAGAGGGCGTAGCGGGGCCGGGTGGTGCGGATGGCGTGCAGCAGGGCGGCGCTGCCGCGTTCGAAGCGGCGGGCGACCGTGTCGTAGCAGAGCTCGGGGACGTCGGGCGGGATGTGGGTGCACAGCACGTCCACCTCGCCGACCGCCTCGATCTTGGCGGCGTACTCCTCGTCGCTGATCTCGTAGGGCGTGCGCATGGGGGTGGTCAGGCCGCCGCCGACGAATCCGAAGACCCGGCCGCCGATCTCCACCCGCTGGCCGTCCAGGACGGTGGTGCCGGGTGCGGCGTACTCGGGCCACAGGCGCGGGATGTCGACGTTGCCGTAGGTGGCGTACGTGGGGGTCGGGAAGGCGGCGAAGAGTTCGGCGTACTGCCGGCGGACCGCCTCCTCGATGGCGGAATCCCGGCTCACGCCCGCCCGGTCGAGTTCGCCCCAGAGCCGGCGGCCCAGTGCGCGGGCCTCCTCGAAGCGGCGGGCGGTGCGGAGTTCGACCAGGGCGCTCGCGTTCGCGGCGCCGAAGAGGTCGGGGAAGATGCCGCGCGAGTGGTCGGCATAGTCGAGGAAGAGAACCAGGTCACCGAGGCAGACCAGGGCATCGGCACCGGCTCCGGCCGCCGCGAGGTCCCGGCTGTTGCCGTGTACGTCACTGACCACATGCACACGCATGGCGTCACCCTAGAGCGCCCGCGCCGGGCGCCGGGAGGGGGCCCCGGACCTGGGGTTACTTTCGGGTCACCGACCCATTGGTCTAGTCTGCGCGGGTCAGTCCCCATGGCGTGTCCCGCAGCGTGTGACGCATCGAACATCTGGCCGCTCCCCTCTATCCCAACCGCGATACCGATGGGTAACGTCCGGGCAGTCCACTCCCCCTTGCACGATCATGGACCGCCGCCGGTGCAACACACAGCGTCGTGGCGCCGGCGCTTTTGAGGAGCAGCAGTCTTGCGCGAGTTCAGCCTTCCGGCCCTGTACGAGGTCCCCGCGGACGGGAATCTGACGGATCTCATCCGCCGAAATGCCGCGCAGCACCCTGATGTTGCGGTCATGGGACGCAAGGTGAACGGAGTGTGGCAGGACGTCACCGCCGCCACCTTCCTCGCCGAGGTCCGCGCCGCCGCCAAAGGCCTGATCGCCTCCGGGGTCCAGCCCGGCGACCGGGTCGGGCTCATGTCGCGCACCCGCTACGAGTGGACGCTGCTGGACTTCGCCATCTGGAGCGCCGGCGCGATCACCGTCCCGGTGTACGAGACCAGTTCCGCCGAGCAGATCCAGTGGATTCTCGGCGACTCCGGCGCGGTGGCCTGCCTGGTGGAGTCCCCCTCCCACGAGGCCACCGTCGAGTCGGTGCGCGACCGGCTGCCCGAGCTGGAGAACATCTGGCAGATCGAACGGGACGCCATCGCCCGGCTCCAGGCCGCGGGGGACGGGATCTCCGACGACGAGGTGGAGGCGCGCAGCGCGCTCGCCGACGCGGACTCGCCGGCCACCATCGTCTACACCTCCGGCACCACCGGCCGCCCCAAGGGCTGTGTGCTCAGCCACCGCAGCTTCTTCGCCGAGTGCGGCAACATCGTCGAGCGGCTGCGGCCGCTGTTCCGTACCGGCGAGTCCTCGGTGCTGCTGTTCCTCCCCATCGCGCACGTCTTCGGCCGGCTGGTGCAGGTCGCCGCGGTGATGGCGCCCATCAAGCTGGGCCACGCCCCCGACATCAAGAACCTCACCGACGACCTCGCCTCGTTCCGGCCGAAGCTGGTCCTGGGCGTGCCCCGGGTCTTCGAGAAGGTCTACAACTCGGCGCGGGCCAAGGCGCAGGCCGACGGCAAGGGCAAGATCTTCGACAAGGCGGCGGACGTCGCGATCGCCTACAGCCGCGCGCTGGACACCCCGGGCGGCCCGTCGTTCGGCCTGAAGCTGCAGTACAAGGTCTTCGACCGGCTGGTCTTCGGCAAGCTGCGCGCCGTGCTCGGCGGCCGCGCCACCCACGCCATCTCCGGCGGCGCCCCGCTCGGCGAGCGCCTGGGCCACTTCTACCGCGGGATCGGCTTCACCGTCCTGGAGGGCTACGGCCTGACGGAGTCCTGTGCGGCGACCGCCTTCAACCCCTGGGACCGGCAGAAGATCGGCAGCGTCGGCCAGCCGCTGCCCGGCTCGGTCGTCCGGATCGCCGACGACGGCGAGGTGCTGCTGCACGGCGAGCACCTCTTCACCGAGTACTGGAACAACCCGTCGGCCACCAAGGAGGCGCTGTCCGACGGCTGGTTCCACACCGGCGACCTCGGCACCCTCGACGAGGACGGCTACCTCGCCATCACCGGCCGCAAGAAGGAGATCCTCGTCACCGCGGGCGGCAAGAACGTCGCCCCCGCCGTGATCGAGGACCGTATCCGGGCGCACGCCCTGATCGCCGAGTGCATGGTCGTCGGCGACGGCCGGCCGTTCATCGGCGCGCTGGTCACCCTCGACGAGGAGTTCCTGCCCCGCTGGGCCGAGGAGCACGGCCACCCGGCCGGGGTGACGCCGGCTCAGCTCGCGGAGGACCCGGAGCTGCTGGCCGCCGTGCAGCGCGCGGTCGACGACGGCAACGAGGCGGTCTCCAAGGCCGAGTCGGTGCGCAAGTTCCGTATCCTGCCGACCCAGTTCACCGAGGAGTCGGGCCATGTCACCCCGTCGCTGAAGCTCAAGCGGAACGTGGTGGCGAAGGACTTCGCGGAGGACATCGAGGCGCTCTACCGCGCCTAGGACCTGTCGTCAAACTCCCGTCGTTCGCCCGAAGGGCGGCCCCGCGGCGTCTGGTGCGTGCGATCGCAAGGCGGAGGGTCGCCCCG
>NZ_JBSFJF010000090.1:0-22326 GCF_053597915.1 Streptomyces sp. NPDC001219
GGTGTGTTGTCGGACGTAAAGCGAAGCAGTCCGACAACACACCCCGGAGCCCCCGCCACCGGCACCCACCACCAACCGGGGCCCCACCCCAAACAACCCACCCTCCCGCCGCCAGGCGGGAAAAGAATCCACAGGCGGGGACACGGCGCCGCACCCCACAACGTGGGGCGATACCGTCGGCCCACCGACATACGTGAGGGAGACCGACAGTGACAGCAACGTCGTGGGTGCGAGGCGCAGCCGGAGACCCGTTCGGGACGGCGCGGCTGCGGCGTGGGGTGCTGGATGCCTGGGCCGCCTCGCCGGCCCGGTTCCGGGAGGACGCCAACGCCGAGGAGGACCTCGCGCTCGGCGGCTACCGCGACCGGCTCGCGGTGGAGCTGGCGCAGAACGCGGCGGACGCGGCGGCCCGCGCCGGCGTCCCGGGCCGCCTCCGGCTGACCCTGCACGCGGCCGACGGCGACGCGCCCGCCGTACTTGTCGCGTCCAACACCGGTGCCCCGCTGGACGCCACCGGCGTGGAGTCGCTGTCCACGCTGCGGGCCTCCGCGAAGCGGGAGCCGAGTGTGGCGGCCGGTGCGGTCGGCCGGTTCGGGGTGGGCTTCGCCGCGGTGCTGTCGGTGAGTGACGAGCCGGCGCTGGTGGGCCGTACCGGCGGCGTCCGCTGGTCGCTGGCCGAAGCGCGGGCGATGGCCGGGGAGGTGGCGGCGCACAGCCCCGGCCTGGGTGGTGAGTTGCGCCGCCGGGACGGACATGTCCCGCTGCTGCGGCTGCCGCTGCCCGCTGAGGGCGGGGCGCCCGAGGGGTATGACACCGCCGTCGTGCTGCCGCTGCGGGACGTCGCGGCGCAGGACCTCGCCGAGCGGCTGCTGACCGGGATCGACGCGGCGCTGCTGCTGACGCTGCCGGGGCTGGCCGAGGTCGTGGTCGAGACACCGGAGGGCGTACGGGAGTTGCGGCGCAGCCAGGACGGGCCGTACGTCCTGATCGAGGACAGCGAGCGGGGCGTCACCCGGTGGCGGGTGGCGAGCGACGGCGGCCCGCTGGACCCGGCGCTGCTGGCGGACCGGCCGGTCGAGGAGCGGCTGCGCCCGGCGTGGTCGGTGACCTGGGCGGTGCCCGTCGACGGCGAGGGCGCGCCGGTGCGGCCGGGGACCGCGGCGGTGGTGCACGCCCCGACGCCGACGGACGAGCCGCTGGGGCTGCCCGCGCTGCTGATCGCGTCGTTCCCGCTGGAGCCGACCCGGCGGCATGTCGCGCCGGGCGCGCTGACGGACTTCCTGGTGGGCCGGGTGGCCGCGACGTACGCGGCACTGATGGGTGAGTGGCAGCCGGTATCCGTCGGCACCCTCGACCTGGTGCCGGGCCCGCTGGGCAAGGGCGGGCTGGACGGTGAGCTGCGCCGGCAGGTGCTGGAACTGCTGCCGCGGGTGCGGTTCCTGCCGAGCGCGGCCGCCGGGCGGCCGACCGAGCCCGAGGTGCCCGAGGTGGCGGCGGCGGACGAGTGGGACGCGGGCGACGGCGGGGTGGACCGCCATGTCCTGCGCCCGGTGGACGCCGAGTTGGTGGAGGGCGCGGGCGCGGCGGCCGTGGGCGTGCTGGCCGAGCTGTTCCCCAGCCTGCTGCCGGCCGGGCTCGAACGCCGTCCTGAGCTGCGGGCGTTGGGCGTGGCCCGGGTGCCGCTCGGCGAGATGATCGACCGGCTGGCGGGCGTCGAACGGTCCCCCGGCTGGTGGTGGCGGCTCTACGACGCGCTGACCGGCACCGACCCGGACCGGCTCAGCGGGCTGCCGGTACCGCTGGCGGGCGCGGCCGGCCAGGGGCCCGGCGGGGCGGACGGCGGCGTACGGACCACGATCGGACCGCGCCAGGTGCTGCTGCCGCTGCCCGGCGGCGGCCCCGAGGAGGACGCCGCGGCACGGCACCGTACGCTCGCCCGGCTCGGCCTGAAGGTGGCGCACCCCGACGCGGTGCATCCGCTGCTGGAGAAGCTGGGCGCCACCCCCGCCGCCCCGCGCGCCGTGCTGACCACGCCCCAGGTGCGGGCGGCCGTGGCGAACTCCCTGGAGGCCGACGAGGACGCGTACGACGTCTTCGCCGACGAGCCGGGCGGACCGGGGGCGCCGCTGGGCGCCGAGGAGCTGGCGGAGACGGTGCTCGGCCTGGTCCGGGACGCCAACCTCGCGCCGGGCGACGAGCCCTGGCTCGGGGCGCTCGCGCTGCCCGACGAGGACGGCGAGCTGGCGCCCGCGGGTGAGCTGGTGTTCCCGGGCAGTGCCTTCGAGCGCGTCATCCGGGAGGGCGAGATCGCCGCCTGTGACGCGGAGTGGGCCGAGCGGTGGGGCGAGCAGCCGCTGACGGCGGTGGGCGTGCTGGCGGCCTTCGCGCTGGTGCGGGCCACCGACGTGGTGCTCGACCCGGACGAAATGGAGCCGCGGGAGGGCGACTTCGCCGAGCCCGACGACGTGGGCCTGCTGGACGCGGTGGACGTCTGGTGCGAGGACATCCTCGACGCCCTGCCGGAGACCCCGGTCCCCCCGGTGGTGACCGAGCTGGTCGCCGTCCGCGACCTCGACCTGGTCGACGACGACGCCTGGCCGCAGGTGCTGGCGATGCTGTCCCAGCCGCCGCTGCGCGACGCGCTGACCGCGCCCGTACGCGTCCTGCTCCCGGACGGCACCACCGAATCCGTCCGCCCGTACACCGCCTGGTGGCTGCGCGGGCACCCGGTGCTGGACGGGCGCCGGCCCGCCGGTCTGCGGTCGGCCGGCGGCGACCCGCTGCTGGCGGGGCTGTACGAGTCCGCCGACGCGGGCGACGTCGACGCCCAGGTGCTGCGGGCCCTCGGTGTCCGCACCTCCGTCGCCGCCCTCCTCGACGAGCCGGGCGGCGCCGCGGAACTGCTGGCCCGGCTCGCCGACCCGGACCTGACCGTCGGTGCAGCCCAACTGCACGCGGTCTACGGCCTGCTGGCGGATCTGGACCCCGACCAGGTGACCCTGCCGGACGAGCTGCGGACCGTGCGCGACCAGGAGGTACGGGTGGTCGACGCGGCCGACGCCGTGGTCGCCGACGCCCCGGACCTGGTCCCACTGGCCGCCGGCCACGCCCTCCTCCCGGTACGCCCGGCCCGCGCCGCCGCACTCGCCGAGCTGCTCCAGGTGCGCCGCCTGAGCGAGGCGGTCAGCGCCGAGGTCCGCTCCGAGGGCGTCCGCCACGAGGTCCCCGAGGCCGTCCGCGCCCTGCTCGGCCCCGAAACTCCCGACACCTACCTGGAGCACGAGGAACTCCTCGTCGGCGACGGCCCCGACGACACCGCCGAACTGGACTGGCGTCACACCCCCGACGGCACCCTCCACGCCGCCACCCTGGAGGGCGTCGCAGCGGGCCTGGCCTGGGCGACCCGCCAGTGGCCCCGCCGCTTCGAGGTCGCGGCGCTGTTGGAGGACCCGGACCGGGGGGAGGAGCTGGCGCGGGCGCGCTGGTTCGACTGAGGGAGGATCGCCGGGCGGCCCCGTCGTTACGGGGCCGCCCGCCGGCGGCTCAGGGGCCGAGGCGCGAAGGCGTGGGCGAGGGCCGCTCCCATGCCCTGGACGGGCGGCCGTTCGCCTCGCTACCTTGCAATGCACTATCTTGCACTGCACTACCTTGCGGTGCATGACTCATGCTGTGTAAGGTACTGACTCATGGAAGAGGCGTCTACCCCCCGCGCTCAGTGGCTGCGAGGGGTGTTGGACATGTGCCTGCTCGCGCTGATGGCGGAGTCCCCGGTCTACGGCTACGAGCTGACCGTCCGGCTGGCCAAGGCCGGGCTGGAGGTCGCGGACGGGTCGATCTACCCGGCGCTGGCGCGCCTGCGCAAGCGTGAGCTGGTCGAGGTGGAGCGCCGCAGCGGGGACGGCGGACCCACCCGTACCTACTACCGCCCCAGCGAAGCGGGCATGCAGACGCTTCGGTCGTGGAGCCGCGACTGGAACGAAATCGCCGCGAGCATCGGCAGCATCATCAACCAGAGCGCAAGGAACGAACCATGACGCTGACCATCGAGAACGCGATCCAGCAGGCTGAACAGACCTGGCGCCGCCTCGGAGTCGACAAGGCCGCGGCCGCCGAGATGGCGGAGGAGCTGCTGGCGGACCTGGTCGCCGCCGCCGACGACGGACGGTCGGTCACCGACTACATCGGCGGTGACATCGAGGCCCTGGCGACCTCCTGGGCGGTGGAACGCGGTCTGCTGCCCGTACAGCAACGGTGCCTGAAGGAGACCGCCATCGCGGCGGCCTCGGGCGCCGCCCTGCCCGCCCTGTTCGCCGTGCTCCTGTGCTGGGTGTCCTGGTCCCACCTCCTGGACCCCTGTTCCGGCTGGGGGACAGGGCCCGACGGAGAGGTGCTCGGCTGCCGCTCCACCGTCGACGCCTGGTGGATGTGGGCGGGCTGGGTACTGTGCGCTGCCGCCGCCTACGGGCTGGTCCTCCGCAGCGTGTCATGCGCACTTGACAACCACTTGGCGGCCGGACGTGATGCCACCCGGCGGCAGCTCGTCAAGACACTGCCGCTCATCGTGCTGGCAGCCGCACTGGCCGGTGGCGGCATAGGACTTCTCGGCGCGGTCGTCTTCGGGTATTTCGCCATCCTCGCTTTCCCCGTGGCACTCGCCGCCATGCCCGCCGTGACCGCGGCCGGCGCCGCCTGGGTCCGGCACCGCAGCTGCCCGCCGGTGGACACAACCAGCTGACCCCAGACCGTGGACGCCGCGGGCCGGCCTCTCGTTGTGCACCGCGCCGCGCCTCAGTTACCGAACGCGCCGTCCTTGACCGCGTGGACGAACGAGGCCCATCCCGCCTCGGGGAAGACGCATGCGGGCCCGTGCGGGTTCTTGGAGTCGCGGACCGGCACGGCGCCGGGGAAGCCGTCGGCCACCTCGATGCACTCGGCTCCTTCGCCGTTGCTGTAGCTGGACTTGCGCCAGTGGGTCAGCGTGGACGTGTCGGGCGTCATCTTCATCCTCGTACTCTCGCAGCTAGCGGCTGATCAGATCGAGGTTCTGGCTCCGGCAGCGCCTTGGAACGGCCCCCGTCGGGTGGGTGTGACAGGGGCCGGTCGTGCGCGGTGGGGGGCGTTGCTCAGTTGCCGAACCGGTCGCTCTTGACAGCGTCGACGAACGAGGCCCAACCCGCTTCGGGGAAGACGCACGCGGGTCCGTGCGGGTTCTTGGAGTCGCGGACCGGCACGGCACCGGGGAAGCCGTCGGCCACCTCGATGCATGCGGCCCCCTCGCCGTTGCTGTAGCTGGACTTACGCCAGCCGGACAGGCCAGATGCGTCAGGAATCTTCTTCATCTTCATACTCTCTCAGGTAGCCGCGGATTAGATCGAGAGATTCGCTCTCCGGCAATGCCATTGAGCGAGCAATGTCGAAGCGTTGGGTGAGCTGGAGGACGCGTCGCGGCGACTCTACCGACTCACCTGAAGCGAAGCTCTCGGCATATCCGGTCGTCGTGCCGTTCTTGAGAGTGAGCAGGGTCAAACTCCCCGCCAGCAGTGGATGTTCCCCCTGGGCAAAGGGCAGAACCTGAATCGACGTGTGCGGCGAATGAGCCATCGTGAGCAGGTGGTGAATCTGCCCAACCATGCACTTTGCGCCCCCAACTGGGCGCTTTAGCGCAGCTTCGTCCATGATTGCCCAATAGAGTGGTGGTTCCTTCTTGTTGAATACGCGCTTACGGCGCATTCGTGTTGCGGTCAGTTCGCTTACGCGCACCTCGTGCTCGCCGGGAAGCGATTTCCGAATCAGGGCCTGGGCGTAATCGTCGGTTTGCAGGAGTCCCGGAATCAGGCTGCTCTCGAATACCTGAATGCGAGTGGCCTTGGCTTCTCCGTGAACTACCGCGCGCCCGTAATCCGGAATCGAGGCGTCCTGAGCCATGGACAGCAACTCGACGAAGAGTCCATCCGTGGCGAAGAACGTATCCAGGCCCTCGGCGAGTGCTTCCGAAGGCAGCTGCTCACCCCGCTCCACCCTGCTGAGGTACGTGTGCGGGTAGCCGACCTTGTCGGCGAGGGCTCGTTGTGACAGGTTCGCGGCTTCCCGCATGCGACGTAGGCGCCGCCCCAGCACCGAGCGCGGGGTGGCCCTGTCGTCGTCCTCGTTGTTCAGCTCCATTGCTCGAACACACCTTCAACTCGCTGTCCACTGAAGGACTTTGGTGACACGCACAGCGTGCACTCAGCGTATTCCGTCGGCAATGCTGGGTGAGGACGAAAGGCCCCCGCGACCGCGGCAACGGTCCGGGGGTGCGGTCATCAGCCGTATGGAGGTCGACGACATGAATCACGCTATCGCGAAGCTTTTCGGGCCGTTGCTGTGCCTGTTCTTCCCGCCCTCGGGCCGTCGCAGGGCAGCCGCTCGTGCCGACGTGGCGAGGGAGCGTCCGGAAGCCGTTCCTGTGGTGCGGCGCCCGCGCGCCGCACGGGCAACCGTGGTGCGCGGCGAGGCCACCCGCATCGTGCGTCCGTACCTCGTTGCCTACGAGCGGACCCACGGGCTGGAGGCCGCCGCATGACCGAACACCGTGGCCCGCGCCTCCTGCCGTGGTCCAGCGCCGACGGCAACCCCTGCTATCTGCTGGGGGACGGGACGGGCCATGTCTCCCGGGTTGCTGACGATATCGAGTGTCTGCAGCTCGACATGGCTGACGACCTCATCGGGCACGCGGACGACCTGCTCGCCTGTCAGGGGGCGAGCGCCCGGGAGCTGCGTTTTCTGGCCCGTGGGCTGACCGACTCGCTGCGGGACGTGCGGCGCATCGCGGAGAGCCGGGGCGCGAGGCTGCCCGCTGACGTCCGTTCCCCGGACGGCGACGGCGACGGGCGCGGGGTATAGCGACGGTCGGGCGGCGTCCCGGGCCGTCCCGCCCCTCAGTCCGAGCTGAACTTCCTCACCAGCGACCAGATGACCGCGACCACGCCGACGGTCAGGAGCAGCCACTCCCACCAGTCCATGACGCCGTTGCCGCCGTAGGAGCTGCCGCCGGAGTGGTAGTGGTGGGAGTGATGGGTGCGGGCCAGTACCTCGTAGGTGAGGTTGGCCGTGTGGGAGGTCATGAGGCGGAGAGTAGGCGGCGGGGCGGGGGGTGGCCATGGTGCGGCGGGTTCTGTGACCGGGCCGATACGGGGTGGTTGCGGGTCAGGCCGGGAAGCGGCGGGACACCAGGCGCCAGACGAGTTCCAGCAGCACGGCGGCCACCACGGCGATGGCCACCGCCGCCCAGGGCATCGTCGTGCCGACCAGCCGGAGGGCGAAGAAGGTCTGGAGTGCGGGCGTGGCCAGGACGATGAGGAAGGCCAGGCCCATGGCCAGGACCAGGGCGATCCGCCACCAGGTGTAGGGGCGGGCGATGATCGCCAGGACCCAGATCGCGGTGAGGAAGAGGGTCAGCGTCGCCGCGCTGGTCTCGGCGGGCAGGGCGTCCGGGCCGGTGTAGTAGCCGCGGGCGAGAAGGTACGTGGCGAAGGCGGCGGTGCCCGCGATGAGGCCGGACGGGATGGCGTAGCGCATCACCCGGCGGACGAAGTGCGGGCGGGCACGCTCCTTGTTGGGGGCCAGGGCCAGGAAGAACGCGGGGACGCCGATGGTCAGGGTGGACAGCAGGGTCAGATGCCGCGGCAGGTACGGGTACGGGATCTGCCAGCAGGCGACCAGGATGGCCAGGAGGACGGAGTAGACCGTCTTGGTGAGGAAGAGGGTGGCGACGCGGGTGATGTTGCCGATGACCCGGCGGCCCTCGGCGACGACGGACGGCAGCGTGGCGAAGCTGTTGTTGAGCAGGACGATCTGGGCGACGGCGCGGGTCGCCTCGGAGCCGGAGCCCATCGCGACGCCGATGTCGGCGTCCTTGAGGGCCAGCACGTCGTTGACGCCGTCGCCGGTCATCGCGACGTTGTGGCCGCGGGACTGGAGCGCGGCGACCATGTCCCGCTTCTGCTGCGGGGTGACCCGGCCGAACACCGCGCCCGCCTCGATCTCGCCCGCCATCGCGTCCCGGTCGCCGGGCAGGGCGCGCGCGTCCACCGGGGCGTCCGCGCCGGGCAGTCCCAACGCGCCGGCCACCGCGCCCACCGACACCGCGTTGTCGCCGGAGAGCACCTTGGCCCGCACGCCCTGCTCCTCGAAGTAGCGCAGGGTGTCGGGGGCGTCCGGGCGCAGCCGCTGTTCCAGGACGACCAGCGCGGTGGGCCGGACGCCCCGGGTGACCTCGGGGTCGTCGAGGGCGCGTACGGCACGGGCCAGCAGCAGGACGCGGAGTCCCCGGGCGTTGAGGGTGTCGGTCTCGGCGAGCCGGTGGTCGCCGGGCGGCAGCAGGACGTCCGGGGCGCCGAGCAGCCAGGTGCTGCTCTCGCCGTCCGGGCCGTTGAAGGACGCACCGCTGTATTTGCGGGCGGAGGAGAACGGCAGTGACTGGACGCAGCGCCAGCCCCCGTCCGCCGGATACGCCGCGACGACCGCCTGGAGGGAGGCGTTGGGCCGCGGGTCGGACTCGCCGAGCGCGCCCAGCACCTGCCGGACGTACGCCTCGTCGCCGTCGAGCGTCCGCAGCCCGTGCACGTCCATGCCGCCCTCGGTGAGAGTGCCGGTCTTGTCCAGGCAGACCACATCGACCCGGGCCAGCCCCTCGATCGCGGGCAGCTCCTGGACCAGGCACTTCTTGCGGCCGAGCCGGATGACGCCGATGGCGAAGGCGACGGAGGTGAGCAGCACCAGGCCCTCCGGGATCATCGGCACGATCCCGGCGACCATCCGGCGGATCGCCGCGTCGCCCGGCATCCCGAGGGTGAGCAGATGACTGAGGATCAGGCCGATCGCGGTCGGGATCATCATCCAGGTCACGTACTTGAGGATCTGGCTGATGCCGGTCCGCAGCTCGGAGTGGACCAGGGTGAACCGGCTGGCCTCCTCGGCGAGCTGGGCCGCGTACGCCTGCCGGCCGACCTTGGTCGCGGTGAAGGCGCCGCCGCCCGCGACCACGAAGCTGCCGGACATCACCTGCTCCCCGGGTTTCTTGAGCACCGGGTCGGCCTCGCCGGTCAGCAGCGACTCGTCGATCTCCAGGCTGTCGCTCTCCCGCACCTCGCCGTCGACGACGACCTTGTCGCCGGGCCCGAGTTCGATGACGTCGTCGAGCACCACCGCGGAGGTGGGGATCTCCTCGGTGACCCCGTCGCGCCGGACGGCCGGTCTGGCCTCGCCGATGACCGCCAGGTTGTCCAGGGTCTTCTTGGCGCGCAGCTCCTGGACGATGCCGATGCCGGTGTTGGCGACGATCACGAACCCGAACAGGCCGTCCTGGATCGGCCCCACGATCAGGATGATCACGAAGAGCATGCCGATGATGGCGTTGAAGCGGGTGAAGACATTGGCCCGGACGATCTCGGCGGCCGAGCGGGAGGACCGTACGGGGACGTCGTTGACCTCTCCCCGGGCGACCCGCTCGGCGACCTCGGCGGCGGTCAGTCCGGGGGTGACCGGTTCCCGCGCGGTCCGTCGGGCGGGCTCGCTGCCCGGCCCGGAGTGCTCGGCGTCGGTCCTCGCCCGCTCCGTCATGCCCTCGACGTTACGGGCGGAATGCGCACTTCACCCGCCGACGGGCGGGCGCCGGGGGCGGCCCCCAGCGGTGCGGCTCAGGAGCGGTCGGCCGCCGCGGCGCGCTTGAGGGCGGCGTCCCGTCCGCGGACGTACCAGATGCCCACCAGTCCCAGACCGGCGCCGGCCAGGCAGGTCCACACCCACCAGGCGTGGCCGTTGTCGGCGAACCAGCCGTAGAACGGGAGCTGGCCGAGGAAGAGCACGAACCAGATGATGGTGCCGCCGGTGATCGTGCCGACGACGGGGCCCTCGAGAGGCGCCGGGGCCTCACGCAGTTCGGACTTCTTCCACATGGTGCTCAGCTTACGGGGGGCCGGTGACGGCTCCACGGGCGGCGGTGGGCAGCGGGCCGGCGGGGGCCGGTGGTGGGGAAACGGCGGTGGGGGAGGGGCGGGGCGTCGTCCGGGTCCCCTGTGCCGCCACGGGTCTACGCGCGGAGATAGCGATCACCGAATTGTTTATTCATACTGAACCTTTCTGGATGCGGCTGGTTTCGATCGTTCGTTCCTCCAACCTGATCCAGTTGATTCCTTTCCTGTTCTGTTCCGGGCCCTCGGGCCCCCGCGCCTGCCCAGGCCCGTCCGACTGAGGTCCCGCATGCCCTCCTCGGCCATCCCGCCGGTCGATGCCCTGATGAAACAGGGCCCGAAGCCTCCCAAGAACGGCTTCGACCGCTTCTTCAAGATCTCCGAGCGGGGGTCGACGGTCGGCCGCGAACTGCGCGGCGGTCTGGCGACGTTCTTCGCGATGGCCTACATCATCGTGCTGAACCCGATCATTCTCGGCGCCGGAGTCGACAAGTACGGCCAGCACCTCGACAACGCCCAGCTGGTCACCGCCACCGCGCTGATGGCCGGACTGACCACCGTCCTGATGGGCGTCATCGGCAACGTCCCGATCGCCATCGCCGCCGGCCTCGGCATCAACGCCGTGGTGGCGCTGCAGCTCGCCCCCAAGATGAGCTGGCCGGACGCGATGGGCATGGTCGTGCTCGCGGGTCTGGTGCTGATGATCCTGGTCGCCTCGGGTCTGCGGCAGCGGGTGATGGACGCGATCCCCAACGGGCTGCGGCGGGCCATCGCCATCGGCATCGGCATGTTCATCTCGCTGATCGGCCTGGTCGACGCGGGCTTCGTGACCCGTAACCCGGACGCCGCGCACACCACCGTCCCGATGGGTCTGGGGCAGGGCGGACAGCTCAAGGGCTGGCCGGTGCTGGTCTTCGTCATCGGGCTGGCGCTGATGTTCGTCCTGATCGTGCGCAAGGTCAGGGGCGCGATCCTGATCGGCATGGTCTCGATGGCCGTCCTCGCGATCGTCATCAACGCCCTCGCCGAGATCCCGGACGCGGCCTGGGGCCTGGCCGTCCCCAACGTCCCGGAAAAGATCATCGACACCCCGGACTTCGGCCTGATCGGTCAGATCAGCCTCTTCGGCGGCTTCCGGGAAGTCGGGCTGCTGACCGGCTGTCTGTTCGTCTTCACCGTGCTGCTCTCCGGCTTCTTCGACGCGATGGGCACCATCATCGGCGTCGGTGAGGAGGCCGGGCTGCTGGACAACGAGACCGGCCAGCTGCCGAACATGGGCCGCATCCTGATGGTCGACGGCATCGCGGTCGCGGGCGGCGGCTTCGGCTCCGCCTCCGCCAACACCTGCTTCGTGGAGTCCACGGCCGGTGTCGGTGAGGGGGCCCGGACCGGGCTCGCCAACCTGATGACCGGCGGTCTCTTCCTGCTCGCGCTGGTCTTCACGCCGCTGGCGACGGTCGTCCCCGCGCAGGCCGCGACGCCCGCGCTGGTGGTCGTCGGCTTCCTGATCATGGCCTCGAACGTGCAGGCCATCGACTGGGGCGACTTCACCGTCGGCATCCCGGCGTTCCTGACGATCGTCTCGATGCCGTTCACCTACAGCATCACCAACGGCATCGGCATCGGCGTGCTGGCCTTCATCCTGCTGCGCGCGGCGACCGGCCGGGTCAAGGAGACCCCCTGGCTGCTGAACGCGGTCGGCTTCTGCTTCCTGGTCTACTTCCTGCTCGACCCGATCGAGCAGGCGCTGGGGGTCAAGTAGCCGGCCAGCGGACTCCCAGCTTCTCCGTCTCGTCGACGGAGGACTGGAACCGCTCGTCGAAGTCCTCACGAATGAGCGTCCGGACCACATAGTCCTGGACGCTCATTCCGCGTTTTGCGGCGTGCTGCCGGATGCGCTCCAGCAGTTCCCCGTCCACCCGCAGGCTGAGTACGTGCGATCCCATCCGGACACGGTCCCGTCCGTACGCGGTCAGGCGCGTCACTTTCGGCTGCGTCCTCACTCATATGGGTGACGCGGAACGGAAGGCGACCCCTGGCTTTCCTTAGAGAGGGTAATGAGTTATGCTAAAGACCATGCCGGAACTGTCCCCCCTCCAGCCCGACGGGCCGGAGGTGCCTCCTGACGACGCGGCCGCGGTGAACGCGCTGCGGTCCGCCGTGATGCGTCTGTCGCGCCGCCTCAAGCACCAGCGGGTCGACGAGTCGCTGAGCCCCACCGAGATGTCGGTGCTCGGCACCCTCTTCCGCTGCGGCAGTGCCACCCCCGGCGAGCTGGCCCGCAAGGAGCATGTGCAGCCGCCGTCGATGACGCGCATCGTGGCCATGCTGGAGGCCAAGGGACTGGTCCGGCTCGAAGCCCACCCCGACGACCGCCGTCAGAAGGTCGTCACGCAGACCGAGCAGGCCGAGGCGATGCTGGAGGAGAGCCGCCGCAAGCGCAACGCCTGGCTCGCCGAGCTGGCCTCCGGTCTGGACGCGGACGAGTGGGCGAAGGTGCGGGCCGCCGCGCCCGTGCTGGAGAAGCTCGCACAGTTGTAGAACCCCCGAGGCCGAGGAGGCGAACCCACTTTGAGTACGGGACCCGGAGCACACTCCGCCCCCGCACCGAACTCCCACGACGACACGGTTTCCGACGACGCGACCGCGACCACTCCGGGCACCTCCCCGGACGTCGCCGCCGGCCCCGCCGCCACACCGCGCAAGGGCACGTTCAGCTCGCTCCGTATCCGTAACTACCGCCTCTTCGCCACCGGCCAGATGGTGTCCAACACGGGCACCTGGATGCAGCGCATCGCCCAGGACTGGCTGGTGCTCAGCCTCACCGGCTCGTCCACCGCGGTCGGCATCACCACCGCGCTGCAGTTCCTGCCGATGCTGCTCTTCGGCCTCTACGGCGGCGTCATCGCCGACCGCTTCGCCAAGCGCAAGCTGCTGCTCGTCACCCAGTCCGCCATGGGCCTCACCGGCCTCGCCCTCGCCGCGCTGACGCTCAGCGGGCAGGTGCAGGTCTGGCACGTCTACCTGGTCGCCCTCGCCCTCGGCCTGGTCACCGTCCTCGACAACCCCGCCCGGCAGGCCTTCGTCTCCGAGATGGTCGGCCAGGACGAGCTGCGCAACGCCGTCAGCCTCAACTCCGCCAACTTCCAGTCCGCACGGCTCATCGGGCCCGCCGTCGCCGGTGTCCTGATCACCGCCTTCGGCAGCGGCTGGGCCTTCCTGCTCAACGGTCTCTCGTTCCTCGCCCCGATCGCGGGCCTGCTGATGATGCGGACCGCCGAACTCCACAAGGTCGACCGCATCCCGCGCAGCAAGGGCCAGCTGCGGGAGGGCCTGCGGTATGTGTCCGGCCGCCCCGAGCTGATCTGGCCGATCGTCCTGGTCGGCTTCATCGGGACCTTCGGCTTCAACTTCCCGATCTGGCTGACCGCGTTCGTCCACCACGTCTACCACCAGGGCGCGGGGACCTACTCCCTGTTCAACGGGCTGATGGCGGCCGGTTCGCTGATCGGCGCGCTGCTCGCGGCCCGGCGGGCCAGCTCCCGGCTGCGGCTGCTGGTGGGCGCGGCGATGCTCTTCGGCGTCCTGGAGATCGCGGCCGCGCTCGCCCCGTCGTTCTGGGTCTTCGCGGGGCTGCTGGTCCTGATCGGCACGGTCGGTCTGACGATCAACGTCACGGCCAATTCGAGCGTCCAGATGGCCACCGATCCGCTGATGCGCGGCCGGGTGATGAGCCTGTTCATGATGGTCTTCGTGGGCGGCACCCCGCTCGGCGCACCCCTGGTCGGCTGGGTCACCGACACCCTCGGCCCGCGGATCGGCTTCCTGACGGGCGGGGTGGTCTCCCTGGCGTCCGCCGCCGTCATCGGGCTGGTCCTCGCACGGCTGGGCGGCCTGCGCCTCAGGATCGACCTGCGCCGCGGCCGTCAGCACCTCGCCTTCGTGCCCCGGGACCCCGCCGCGTCCACGGAGCGCGAGCTGGCACCGGCGGCGTAGTGCACCCCGGCCCGGCTCCCGTGGGGCCGGGCCGGTGCACGAGGTGGCCGGCGGTGTGCTGCGCCACACTGACCGCATGAGACTCTTCGCCGCCGTCCTGCCCCCCGCTCGCGCGATCGAGGAACTGGCCGCCGAGGTGGCGCGGTTGAAGCAGCTCCCGGCCGCCGACCGGCTGCGCTGGACCGGCCGCAACGGCTGGCACTTCACCCTCGCCTTCTACGGCGAGGTGCCCGAGGAGACCGTCCCCGAGCTGTCCGAGCGGCTGGGGCGCGCCGCCCGCCGCCGCGACCCCTACCAGCTGCGGATCGCCGGCGGCGGCCGCTTCTCGGACCGGGTGGTGTGGGCCGGGGCCGACGGCGACCGCCCCGCCATGCGCACGCTGGCCGACGCGGCCACCGCGGCGGGCCGCCGGGCCGGCCTCGCCATGGACGAGGAGCACCGCCCGTACACCCCGCACCTCACCCTCGCCCGGAACCGCGTCCCCGGCCTGGACCTGCGCCCGTACGCGACCGCCCTCAAGGACTTCGCCGGCACCGCCTGGACGGTCGGCGCCCTCGCCCTGGAGCGCAGCCATCCGCCCGCCCCCGGCGAGGCGGGCGCCCGGCCCCGGTACGAGACGCTGGACTCCTGGCCGCTGGGCCGCTGAAGCCCGCGGGGCCGCCCACCACCCGGCCCGCTGAAACGTTCGGGTCCTCCCCGGTTACGCTCAGAGGGTGGACCCCAAAACCCGTAACCGGATCATGTCCGGTCTGCTCGCCGTGCTGCTCGTCGTCGTGATCGTGGCGGCGGCGCTGCGCTGACGGCTGCCGCGGCCCCGACGGCCCCCGGCGGTCGGGCCGGCCGCCGGGCGCCGGGCGCTCACCAGGCGAAGGCCTCCGGGCTCGGCCCGGGGCCGGGGAAGATCTCGTCGAGTGCGGCGAGCAGCTCGTCCGGGAGGGTCAGTTCGACGGCCCGCAGCGCGGAGGCGAGCTGGTCCGCGGTGCGCGGGCCCACGATCGGGCCGGTGACCCCGGGCCGGGTGAGCAGCCACGCCAGCGCCACCTCACCGGGCTCCAGACCGTGCTTGTCGAGCAGGTCCTCGTACGACTGGATCTGGGCACGGATCGCGGAGTTGGCGAGCGAGTCGGCGGAGCGTCCGGCGCCCGAGCGGGCCGCGCCGCCCTCGCGCTCCTTGCGCAGGGCGCCGCCCAGCAGCCCGCCGTGCAGCGGGGACCACGGGATGACGCCCAGGCCGTAGCCCTCGGCGGCCGGGATGACCTCCATCTCGGCGCGCCGCTCGGCGAGGTTGTAGAGACACTGCTCGCTGACCAGGCCGTACGAGCCGCGGCGGGCGGCGGTCTCGTTGGCGCGGGCGAGGTGCCAGCCGGCGTGGTTGGACGAGCCGACGTAGAGGATCTTGCCCTGCTGGACGAGGACGTCCATGGCCTGCCAGATCTCTTCCCAGGGCGTGTCCCGGTCGACGTGGTGGAACTGGTAGAGGTCGATGTACTCGGTGCCCAGCCGCTTCAGGCTGGCGTCCACCGCCCGCCGGATGTTGAGCGCGGAGAGCTTGTCGTGGTTGGGCCAGACCGCGCCGCCGTCCGGCGCCATGTTGGCGTAGACCTTGGTGGCCAGCACGGTCTTGTCCCGCCGCCCGCCGCCCTTGGCGAACCACGAGCCGACGATCTCCTCCGTGCGGCCCTTGTCGGCGCCCCAGCCGTAGACGTTGGCGGTGTCGAAGAAGTTGATGCCCGCGGCGTGCGCGGCGTCCATGATGGTGTGGCTGTCGGCCTCGTCGGTCTGAGGTCCGAAGTTCATCGTGCCGAGGACGAGTCGGCTGACCTTGAGTCCGGTGCGTCCGAGCTGCGTGTACTCCATGGGGCCCCAGCCAACGCCTTGAAGTGCGCTCGAAGCAAGGACCGTTCGGGGCGTTCGGCGTCCGCCCCCGCCCTCATCCGGCCGCGACCGCCCCGGCCGGCGCACCCGCGGTGTACGCGCCGCCGACGCCCCACGCCTGGTGCATCGCGTCGGCGAACGCCCCGGCCAGCAGGTGCTCGCCCCACTCCGACGGATGGGTCCCGTCGTAGGTGGCGCGACCGGTCTCCCACCCGGCCGGTTCGGAGGCCAGCAGCAACGGGGAGGCGGGGGTGGAGAGATCGGCGACCGCCTTGGCCAGGAGTTCGTTGAAGCGGGTGCACTGGACGCCGAACGCGGGGTCCGCCGTCGCGCGCACATTGGGGATCACCGGCATCAGCACGGCCCGGACGTGCGGCGCCGCCTGCCGTGCCTGCGCCACGAAGTGCCGTACGTTCTCCGCGGTCTGCTCGGCGTTCGTGTAGAAGCCGAGGTCTATCAGGCCGAGCGAGACCAGCAGGGTGTCGGCCTCGTGCCGGCGGACCGCGTCACCGATTACCGGGGCCATGTGCAGCCAGCCCTCGCCCCAGCCGGCGAGGTGGCGGCGGGCCCCGTCGGGGAAGCCGGGGTCGGCGTAGGCGGCGGAGGAGGCGTCGTCCGTGGCGGGGTCGTGGAGGGTGTGCCGCGGGCCGACGATGCGGTACGGCCCGCCGAAGGTCGCGTTCAGGTGCTGCCACAGGCGATAACGCCAGGTGAAATCGCCGGCGCTGCCGATCGTCATGGAGTCACCGACGAACATGATCCTCATCCGGACATGATGGCCGAGAATCCTTACCGGCCGGTACGTGACGCTGGCCACGCCGGGCCGCCGCCACGGAGCGCCGCGCCACAGCGGCCACGCGCCGCGGCCCGGGATGGCAGTCTGTGCCCATGCGTTCGCTTCTCTGCGCGGCCGGTGCCGCGGGAATCCTGTGGGCGGCGGCCGCCGTTCCCGCCGCCGCCGACGAGCCCGACGGCTTCACCCTCGGCGATCCCCGGATCACCGAGTCCAGCGGGCTGGCCGCCAGCCGTACGCACCCCGGCATCTACTGGACCCACAACGACAGCGACGACGGCCCGTACGTCTACGCCGTCGACGGCAGGACCGGCCGGGTGGCCGCCCGTATCACGCTGCGCGGCATCGGGGCGCCGCGCGACGTCGAGGCGATCTCGGTGGGCCCGGACGGCAACCTCTACGTCGGCGACATCGGCGACAACCTCGGCGGCGGCTGGAACCACGTCTGGATCTACCGCTTCCCGGAACCGAAGCGGCTGCGCGACGCCACCGTCACCGCCACCCAGTTCGATGTGAAGTACGCCGACGGGCCGCGGGACGCCGAGGCGCTGATGGTGCATCCGAAGACGGGCCGGGTCTACATCGCCAGCAAGAAGCAGGGCGGCGGGGGCGCGCTCTACGAGGGGCCGCGGCGGCTGACCTCCTCCGGCACCAACACCTTCCGCAAGGTCGCCCCGGTCGATCTGTGGGTGACCGACGGCGCGTTCTCCCCCGACGGCACCCGTCTGGTGCTGCGCAGCTACTTCGGCGCCCGGATCTACCGCTGGCAGGACGGCCGTCCCAAGGACCTCGGCAGTGTGGGCGTCCCGGTGCAGCAGCAGGGCGAGTCGGTCACCTTCACCGCGGACGGCCGCACCCTGATGTACGGCTCCGAGGGCGCCGACAGCCCGGTCGAGCCGGTCGGCCTCAGCGACGAGCAGCTGCCGGACGCGGCCAAGGACGACCCGGCGAACGGTGACGGCGCCAACGGCGGGAAGGGCAAGGGGAGTTCGGGCGAGGAGCTGGACCCGGGCTTCGTGAAGGGCGCCATGGTCCTCGCCCTGGCCACGGGCCTGGTCGTCGCGATCCGGAGGCTGCTGCGGCGGCGTCAGTGAGGGCGGCCGGCGCGGCCGTCTCGCTCCTGGGCGGCGTGTGTCAGACCTCCTCCTTCAGCCGCAGCTCGTAGTGGAGTGTCCGATGCTTCCCCAGCCGGTGGGCCAGCGGCACCAGCAGCCCGTGGATCAGCGGATACTTCCGGGTCAGTGAGCGCTCGGCGCGCCGGTACTCCCGGGACTGCGGATCGAGCAGCCGCACCCGCGCCGTGACGGGAGGTCCGGTGGGCCGCCCGCGCCAGGTGGAGGGGCAGATCTCCACCTCCGGGACGTTCCGCATCCGCTTGGCCTTCCAGGCGCCGCTGTAGGTACGGATGTAGGCGTGGTCGCCGTCGACGGCGATGTTCACCGGTGTGCCGACACCGGTGCCGTCCCGCTTGTACGAGGTCAGCAGGATCGCCCCTTGCCGTTCGAAGACGGCGAGGCCGGGACTCGGGGGCTTCGTCATGGCTCCCATACAGGCACATACGGCCCGTTCCGTCACCTCATGGTGCGTCCGTTCGGGGGGTGCGGGCGGCGATGAGCGCCGCGAACCCGTCCAGCAGCGCGGTCAGTCCCATCTCGAAGACGGGGGCGTCGTCGCCGGCGAAGGTGTCCTCGTCCAGGGCGGCGAGGGCGGGGTAGCGGCCGCTCAGCATCACCTTGGACAGCACCGGCTCCTGTGACTGCCAGAAGTCCGCGTTGCTGACGCCGGTCCGCTGCTCGGCGAGCGCGGAGTCGAGTTCGGTGCGGGTGACGCCGGCGAGGAAGCCGCCGAAGGACACCAGGACGTGGATCTTCTCGCGGTCGGTGAGACCGGTGCCGGCCAAGGCGCGCACCGAGTACTCCAGGGAGTCCAGGGCGTTGGGGCCGAGCAGCGGGCGCGCCTGGTCGACCTGGAGCAGCCAGGGGTGCCGCTGGTACTGCCGCCGGCTGCTGTGGGCGAGGGCCTCCATCGCGGGGCGCCAGCCGCCGGCCGGGTCGGGGTGGGCGCCGGCGTCGAACTCCGCGACCCGGTCGAGCATCAGGTCGAGGAGTTCGGCCTTGCCCGGGACGTAGCGGTAGAGGGACATCGTGCCGACGCCGAGGTCGGTGGCGACCCGGCGCATGGACAGCGCGCCGAGCCCCTCGGCGTCGGCGACCGCCACCGCCGTGGCGACGATGCGGTCGAGGGTGAGGCCCGGCCGGGGGCCGCGGCTGGGCCGTTCGCCGAGTCCCCAGAGCAGCTCCAGGCTGCGCGAGACGTCGCCGCTGCCGCTGTGTTCTGTCGTCGTCATCGTGCGCCCATCCTATGCGCCGCCGGACAAAAACTGAGTACGGTGTACGCGTAATCGGGTACGGTGTACTCAGTTTTCGACCGGGAGGGGAACAGCGATGAGCGGAAGCGGCGCGGGACACGGGAGAGGAAGCGGGGCGGTGACGGCCGAAGTGGCGGTGCTGGCCGAGGGACTGGAGAAGCGGTACGGCGACAAGCGGGCGCTGGACGGTCTCGACCTCACCGTCCGCCGGGGCACGGTGCACGGCCTGCTCGGGCCGAACGGCGCGGGCAAGACCACCGTCGTCCGCGTCCTGGCCACCCTGCTGCGGCCGGACGGCGGACGGGCCACGGTCGCCGGGCACGACGTGCTGCGGGCACCGCAGCGGGTGCGCGCCCGGATCGGGCTGGCCGGCCAGTACGCCGCCGTGGACGGGATACTGACCGGACGCCAGAACCTGGAGGTGTTCGGCAGGCTCTTCCACCTCGGCGCGCGCCGGGCCGGGGTACGGGCCGGGGAGCTGCTGGCGCAGTTCGGGCTGACCGAGGCGGCCGGGAAGCCGGTCAAGGGCTACAGCGGCGGGATGCGCCGCCGGCTCGACCTCGCCGCGAGCCTGGTCCTCGCCCCCGAGGTGCTCTTCCTGGACGAGCCGACCACCGGCCTCGACCCGCGCGGCCGCAACGAGGTCTGGGAGGCGGTCCGCCGGCTCGCGGCGGCCGGCACCACCGTGCTGCTGACCACCCAGTACCTCGACGAGGCGGACCGGCTGGCCGACCGGATCTCCGTCGTCGAGCACGGCCGGACGATCGCCGACGGTACGCCCGCCGAGCTGAAGCGGCAGGTGGGCGGGGAGCGTCTCCAGGTGGTGCTGAGCGATCCGGCCGATCTCCCGCACACCGTACGGACCGTGGCGCGGGTCGCCGCGGACGGCGTACGGCCCACGGCGGACGAGGCGGAGCGGCGGGTCGGGGCCCCGGTGACGGCCGGTGTGGCGGCGCTGACCGAGGTCGCGCGCTCCCTCCAGGACGCGGGCATCGCCGTCGAGGACATCGGGCTGCGCCGCCCGACGCTCGACGAGGTCTTCCTGCGCCTCACCGGGCGCCCCACGGACGCCGCGGACGAGGAGGCGGCCGCATGAGCGCCGGCACCGTCCTGCACATCCCGCGCGGCGGGCGCCCCGGTCGGTCCGGCCAGGACGACGGCCCCGCGCGCCGCGCCTACTGGGCCGTCGCCGACTGCCTGACCATCGTCCGCCGGGACCTGACCCACCTGGTCATGCAGCCCGTCATCCTCGTCTGGCAGCTGGGCTACCCGATCGTCTCGGTCCTGCTCTTCGTCTATGTCTTCGGCAGCGCGATGGACGTCGGCGGGGGAGCGGACTACGCGACGTTCGCGCTGCCCGGCATGTTCACGATGACAATGTCCTTCGGCTTCATGAACACCGCGGTGGCCGTCGCCGCCGAACGGGAGAAGGGCGTCACCGACCGCTTCCGTTCGCTGCCGATGGCGCAGTCGGCCGTGGTCAGCGGGCGCGGGGTGTCCGATGTGATCAGCGCGAGCGTGGATCTCGTGGTGCTGGCCGTGATCGCCGTGGCCGTCGGCTGGCGCTCCCACGGCGGACCGGCCGCCACCCTCGCCGCCTTCGGGCTGCTGCTGTTGCTGCGCTTCGCCCTCATCTGGGTCGGTGTCTACCTCGGCCTGCTGGTGCCCGGTCAGGAGACGGCCGGCGGCCTCTACGCCGTCGCCTTCCCGTTCGGCATGATCTCCAGCGTCTTCACCCCGCCGTCGATGATGCCGGACTGGCTGGGCACCCTCGCCATGTGGAACCCGGTCTCCTCGACGGCCGGCGCCGTCCGGGAACTCTTCGGCAACCCGGCCACCACGGGCGGCAGTTGGGTCGAGCAGCACCCGCTGCTGATGGCGGTGCTCTGGCCGGCCGTCCTCACCGCGGTCTTCCTGCCGCTGGCGGTACGGCGCTTCCGGCGGCTCAGCCGCTGAGCACCGGCCGGGCCGCGACAGCGCACAGGCCCCGGCGGTCGCCCGCCGGGGCCTGTGGTGCGCGTGCTGCCGGGCAGGCCGTTACAGCTTGCCGATGACGTGGTCGATGCAGGCCGTCAGGGCCGCCACGTCCGCCGGGTCGATCGCCGGGAACATCGCGATCCGCAGCTGGTTGCGGCCGAGCTTGCGGTACGGCTCGGTGTCGACGATGCCGTTGGCGCGCAGGGCCTTGGCCACGGCCGCGGCGTCGATGCCCTCGTCGAAGTCGATGGTGCCGATGACCTGCGAGCGCTTCGCCGGGTCGGTGACGAACGGGGTGGCGTACTTGGCGTCCTCGGCCCAGCCGTAGAGGGTGCGCGCGGAGGTGGCGGTGCGGCGGACCGCCCAGTCCAGGCCGCCCTGGCCGTTGATCCACTCCAGCTGCTCGTTGAGCAGGAAGAGGGTGGACAGCGCGGGGGTGTTGTACGTCTGGTTCTTCAGGGAGTTGTCGATCGCCGTGGGCAGCGAGAAGAACTCCGGGATGTGCCGGCCGGACGCGTGGATCGCGCGGGCGCGCTCCAGGGCGGCGGGGGAGAAGGCCGCCAGCCACAGGCCGCCGTCGGAGGCGAACGACTTCTGCGGGGCGAAGTAGTAGACATCGGTCTCGGCGATGTCCACGGGCAGGCCGCCGGCGCCGGAGGTGGCGTCGACCAGGACCAGCGCGCCCTCGTCGGCGCCCGCGACCCGCTTGAGGGGGGCGGCGACACCGGTCGAGGTCTCGTTGTGGGTGAAGCCGTAGACGTCCACGCCCGCCTCCGCCTGCGGGTCAGGGTGGCTGCCCGGGTCGGCGGAGAGGACGGTGGGCTCCTCCAGCCACGGCGCCAGCTTGGCGGCCTTGGCGAACTTCGAGGAGAACTCACCGAAGCTGAGGTGCTGCGACTTGCGCTCGATCAGACCGTGCGTCGCGATGTCCCAGAACGCGGTCGAGCCGCCGTTGCCGAGCACGACCTCGTAGCCCTCGGGGAGCTGGAAGAGGTCGCGTACGCCGTCGCGTACCTTGCCGACCAGGTTCTTGACCGGGGGCTGGCGGTGGGACGTGCCGAGAAGGGAGCTACCGGTGGCGGCGAGGGCGCCGAGCGCCTCCGTACGCACCTTGGAGGGGCCCGCGCCGAAGCGTCCGTCGGCGGGCTTGATGTCAGCGGGGATCTGGATATCAGCCACGGGGGAAGCCTAATCCGTTGCGCTGCGGGCTTCGGCGGCGCGTCCAGCGGGTGAGATGTCGGCTGCCCATACGGTGGACGGCCGGGCGGGCCACTAGGAGTTGTCTTCAAATGTCACGCCCACATCAGGAGTGATGCGAGGGTGACGGCTGCTTGGTAGGACTCGGCGGTCTTGTCGTAGCGGGTGGC
>NZ_JBSFJF010000091.1:0-22007 GCF_053597915.1 Streptomyces sp. NPDC001219
GTTTCCGGACTGCTTCGCTTTACGTCCGGAAACCCTGCCCCTCCGGCCCGTCCCCTCCCGTGGGTGGATGGGGAAATGCTTGGTGGGGGCCGGTGTTGGTGGGTGGGTGCGCGTGGTTGGTTGAGGAATGAACGTGGCGTCAGCTGAAGACGATCATGGAGCCTTGGCCGAGGCTTCGGGTGGCGGCGGCGTGGAGGCCTAGCCAGACGTGGCGTTCGCGGGCGAAGGGGCTGTCGTCCAGGGGGACGGTGCCGGCGCGTTCCTCCAGGGAGGTGGGGCCGGCCGGCGGGGTGGGGGCGGCCGGGGGATTGGCCGGATCGATACCGAGGGATGGCGCAACCAGTTCCAGGTCGCGCAGCAGGCCGTGCGAGGAACCCAGCGGGCCGCCGCCCTCCAGCAGTTCGTCGTTGGCGAGCGGGTGCGGGAAGTCGACCGGGACGTAGGCGCCGGCGTGGTCGTAGTGCCAGACCAGGTGGGACTGCTGCGCGGTGGCCTCGAACATCTCCAGCAACTGCTCGTAGTCGCCGCCCAGTTCGTCGACCGGAGTGACCTCCAGGCCGCACAGCCGCAGCAGGTAGGCGCGGCGCAGGAAGTGCAGGGCGTCGTAGTCGAAGCCGGCGACGGGGGCGACGTCGCCGGACAGGCCGGGCATGTAGCTGAAGACCGGGACCGGTGGCAGGCCCGCTTCCGTCAGGGCCTTGTCGTAGGCGGCGATCTCTTCGGAGAACGGGTTGTCGGGGCTGTGGCACAGCACATCGACGAGGGGTACCAGCCACAGGTCACATGCCACGAGTGTGGGCTCGCTTCCGGTCGGGGGACGGGGACACCGGCGCACGTACGGTACGGGTACGGCCCATTACGGCCGATGGTCGGGACAGCGTAGTGCTAGCCGCGCGTTCCGACGAGAGCGAGGGAGTGCTCGTTGTACTCCGCGATCAGCCGCTGGGCGGTGGCCAGGTCGTGCTGGATCAGGGCGTCGGCCAGCGCGCTGTGGCCGTGCCAGAGCAGGCCCTTGAGGTCGGGCTCGCGGCGCAGCAGCGGGACCGCGAACATCCAGGTCTGGACGCGGATGCGGTCGAGGAAGTCGCTGATGTAGGCGTTGTTCACGATGCTGCTCAGCTCGCGCCAGAAGCGCAGGTCGTAGCCGATCAGCACGTCCAGGTCGCCGGCCCGCGCGGCCCGTTCGGCCTCGTCGGCGCGGCGCCGGATGGAGATGAGGACCCCCGGGGCGGTGGCCCGCAGCGCCTGGTCGGCGCCGCTGCGGAAGATGCCCTCGATGATCAGGGTGCGGGCCTCGACCATGGCGCGGAAGTCGTCGGCGGTGAAGGCGTGCACCTTGAAGCCGCGGTGCTGTTCGACGTCGAGCAGGCCCTGGGCGCAGAGGTCGAGCAGCGCCTCGCGCACGGGGGTGGCGGAGACGCCGTACTGCTCGGCGATCTCCTTGACGGTGAAGGGGTGGCCGGACGGCAGGCGGCCGGCCAGGACCTCGTCGCGCAGGGCGTCGGCGATCTGCT
Organism: Streptomyces sp. NPDC001219; assembly: GCF_053597915.1. NCBI lineage: Bacteria > Bacillati > Actinomycetota > Actinomycetes > Kitasatosporales > Streptomycetaceae > Streptomyces > Streptomyces sp. NPDC001219. The sequence goes on from NZ_JBSFJF010000091.1 coordinate 1,515, forward strand.
GGCGCAGGGTGCTGCGTTGTATGAGTGAGCTGTCTCCGCCGGCGGCCATCGTCTGCGTCTCCTTCGACGTCCCTGACCGCGCAGGTGGGAGCGGCCCCCGCCCACGATAGGCGAGGGCCGCGCCGGGCCGCTGCCCGAGGTTGCCGTGAGCATGCCCTGCAGCACGTCTGTGACCTGCGGTTCCGTCCGCCGGCCGAACGGTCAGACGGTGTGGGCGTCGGCCGCCGTCAGGGCCTCGTCGAGGGCGGCCAGACCCTCCTTCGCCTCGGCCTCGGTGATCGTGCAGGCGGGGACGACATGGGTGCGGTTCATGTTCACGAACGGCCACAGACCGCCGCGCTTGCAGGCCGCCGCGAATTCGGCCATCGGAGCGTTGGCGGCGCCGGACGCGTTGTACGGCACCAGCGGCTCGCGGGTCTCCTTGTTCTTCACCAGGTCCAGCGCCCAGAAGACGCCCAGGCCGCGGACCTCGCCGACGGACGGGTGGCGGTCGGCGATCTCGCGGAGCGCGGGGCCGATGACCCGCTCGCCGATGTCGGCGGCGTTCTCCACGATCCGCTCCTCGGCCATCGCGTTCATGGTGGCGACGGCGGAGGCGCAGGCCAGCGGGTGACCGGAGTAGGTCAGGCCGCCCGGGTAGGGGCGCTGGTCGAAGGTGGCGGCGATCTCGGCGCTGATCGCGACGCCGCCGAGCGGGACATAGCCGGAGTTGACGCCCTTGGCGAAGGTCAGCAGGTCGGGGGTGACGCCGAAGTGGTCGGCGGCGAACCAGTGGCCGGTGCGGCCGAAGCCCGCCATGACCTCGTCGAGGATGAAGACGATGCCGTGGCGGTCGCAGATCTCGCGGACCCCGGCGAGGTAGCCGGCCGGCGGGACCATGATCCCGGCGGTGCCCGGGACGGTCTCCAGGATGATCGCCGCGACCGACTGCGGGCCCTCGAAGGCGAGGGTCTGCTCCAGGTGCGCGAGGGCACGCTCGCACTCCTGCTCCTCCGTCTCGGCGTGGAAGGCCGAGCGGTAGAGGAACGGGCCCCAGAAGTGGATGACACCGGCCGAGGCGGTGTCCGAGGGCCAGCGGCGGGGGTCGCCGGTCAGGTTGATCGCGGTGGCGGTGGCGCCGTGGTACGAGCGGTAGGCGGAGAACACCTTGGCGCGGCCGGTGTGCAGCCGGGCCATCCGGACCGCGTTCTCCACGGCCTCCGCGCCGCCGTTGGTGAAGAAGATCTTGTCGAGGTCGCCGGGGGTGCGCTCGGCGACCAGCCGGGCGGCCTCGGACCGGACGTCCACCGCGAAGCCGGGCGCGATGGTGCACAGCTTCGCGGCCTGCTCCTGGATCGCCGCGACGACCTTGGGGTGCTGGTGGCCGATGTTGGTGTTGACCAGCTGGGAGGAGAAGTCGAGGTAGCGGTTGCCGTCGTAGTCCCAGAAGTACGAGCCCTCGGCGCCGGCGATCGGCAGCGGGTCGATCAGGCCCTGCGCGGACCAGGAGTGGAAGACGTGCGCGCTGTCGGCGGCCTTGACGGCCGCACCGGCGGCAGGGTCGGCGGCGGAGGCGGAGGGCGTCGTGGTCACGGTCAGTACCTCGGATCGGGTCGCTCGGGTCCGCCGGGGACGGTCACGGCGAACGCCCCTCAGCCTAGGGATCACGGCCCGGCGGCCGGTACCGACAGTGTGTATGGCGCTCACCACGCGCACGGACAGAGTGTCTACGAACCGGCACCGGCTCCTGGCCCGGGACTGGGCGCCGGGCGCCGGGCCGCCGTGGGAAACGCCGTCCCCACCGCGCCCGGCCGGTGGCCCTCGGCGAGGTCCGGGCGCAGGGCCGACAGTCCGCCGTAGTACTTGGTGAAGCCGGTGGGCGCTGCGCCGAGGGCGGTCAGCAGGTGGTCCGCCGTTGTGGGGCGGCCGGTGCTGCGGGTGGTGACGAGGAGGAGGCCGCCGTCGGCCCGTACGGTCCGGCCGGTCGCCGGGTCCCGGCAGAGCAGGGCCGCGTCGCAGGTGATGCGTTGGCCGTCCGCGACGAAGGTGGCCCGGAGGTACTCGGTCTCGGCGGTGCGCAGCAGCCGGGCGGGGGCCGCGATGCCGTAGGAGCGGTCGAGGACGGCGGCGAGGAAGCCGCGCGGGGCGGTGCCGAGGGCGGCGGCGTCCGGCAGCAGGGGCTGCCGGTGGGTGACCGTCTCGCCGCGCCGCCCGGTCAGCTTGATCTCGAACTGCCGCTCCCCGGTGTCCGCGTAGCGCCGCTCGCGAATCCGGAAGCGCCGCGGGCGGCCCTGCCCGGCGTCGTGGAAGGAGCGCAGATCGGGGGTGTCGTAGTGGACGGAGTGATAGCGGAACCAGCGGCGCCCGTTGACGCACAGGGCGGCGAACGGGCCGGCCGGCCCCTGGCGGCCGGTGAGTTGGGCCGCGAAGGCGGTGAAGACCTCGAACGGGACGAGATAGCTGCGGTCGAAGCGGGCGAGGAGTTCGGCGCGGGTCTGGACCTCGGCGAGCGGCACGGGGCGCGCGGCCATGGCGGCGCGGGCGAGGGCGCGTACGGCGGGGATCACACGGGCTCCTTGGCGGGCGGGGACGGGGAGCGTGCGGGACCGGGAGCGAGCGGGACGGAGGTGGCGCTGTGCTGTCGTGGGCGGGCCGGGGCGGGTCTGCCGGGGCGCGGTACGTGTTCTACGTTCCGCGTCGGCCGGAAGTTCCGGGACGCGGAATCCGGCATCCGTCGGCGATGCTTCCCGGCCACGGGCGGGACCGGTGCCGCCCGAGCAATTGACAGCATGCTGTCGAAAGCGCAGGATGCTGTCATAGGGACACAGGGAACGGCGGAACGGGATTCCGCCGTCGGCCAAGGAGTTCTCATGACCCCGCGCACCGTGCATCTCGCCGCCTACGACACGCTCGCGGACTGGGAGTGCGGCCATGCCGTCGCCCCTCTCCGCAGCGGCGGCTACTTCCGTCCGGGGCAGGGCGCGTACGACGTGGTCACCGTCGCGGCCACCACCGCCCGGCCGGTGACGACCATGGGCGGGCAGCGGCTCGTGCCCGGCCTCGCGCTCGACGCGCTGCGCCCCGAGGACAGTGCGCTGCTGATCCTTCCGGGCGCCGAACGGTGGGACACCGGCGAGGAGTTGATGCCGTTCGCCGCCAAGGCCCGGGAGTTCCTGGCCGCCGGGGTGCCGGTCGCGGCGATCTGCGGCGCGACCGCGGGGCTGGCCCGGGAGGGACTGCTGGACGACCGTCCGCACACCAGCGGCGCCGCCCCGTACCTCGCCGCGCAGCCCGGCTACCGGGGCGGGGCGCACTACCGCGAGGCCGACGCGGTGCGCGCCCGCGGGCTGATCACCGCCGGGCCGACCGAGCCGGTGGCCTTCGCCCGGGAGATCTTCGCCGAACTCGACGTGATGGAGCCGCGGATTCTGGACGCCTGGTACCGCCTGTTCGCCCGCTCCGACGCCGCCGCCTACCCGGTCCTGATGACGGCGGGGGCGGCCGAGCCGGAGGGCGGGGCGGAAGGCGGCTCCGAGGGCGGCTCCGTATGAGTGCGCCGGACTCCGCACGGGCCCCGGGCGCCGGGGCGCCGGCGGCCGGCGGCCCCCGGGACCCGGAGCTGCTCAGCCGTACCGCCCTCACCGTCTTCCGGCTCAACGGCCAGTTCCTCACGGTCGCGGACGGTCTCGCCGCGCCCGCGGGGCTGACCGCCGCCTGGTGGCAGGTGCTGGGCGCCGTCCTGCCCGAGCCGCTGTCCGTCGCCGGTATCGCCCGCGCGATGGGGATCACCCGGCAGAGCGTGCAGCGCATCGCCGACCTCCTGGTGGCCCGCGGCCTGGCCGCCTACCGGCCGAACCCGGCGCACCGCCGCGCCAAGCTCCTCACCCCGACCGAGGAGGGCCGGGCCGCCGTCGCCCGTATCACCCCCGGCCACGCGGAGTTCGCCGCCCGGCTGCGGGAACAGCTCGGCGGCCAGGACGGGTTCCGGCGGGTCACGGCGGCGCTGGAGGAACTGTCGGCGGCGCTCGACGAGCTGCCCGGCCCGCCGAAGGCCCCGCCGGCCGCGGAGGCTTGAGGGGACGGCGGGTCTGCCGGGCGCGGCGGGTCTGCCGGGCGCGGCGGGTCTGCCGGGCGCGGCGGGCGCTGGATATCCTCACCGCGGACGAGAGGCAGCGGGGCGGCACGGGTGCGGAGGCGCCGGCGTCCACTCGCCCACTGGGGCGGCTTCGGGGGGAAGGGGCGAGGGGATCGTGGAACAGCTGATACGGGCGGGACAGCAGGGACGGGCCGGAGGGCTGCGGCCGCTGGGTGCGCAGGACCCGGTGCGGATCGGGGACTACCGGCTGCTCGGGCGGCTCGGCGAGGGCGGCATGGGACGGGTGTTCCTGGCCCGTTCGGACCGCGGCCGTACGGTCGCGGTCAAGCTGGTCCGCTCGGAGCTGGCCGGCGAGGAGGAGTTCCGGGCCCGCTTCCGGCGGGAGGTACGGGCCGCGCAGCAGGTCGGCGGGGGGTGGACGGCGCCCGTACTGGACGCGGACACCGAGGCCGAGACCCCCTGGGTCGCCACGGGCTACATCGCGGGCCCCTCCCTGCAGCGGGTCGTCGGCGGCGGCGCACCGCTGCCCGAGCGGAGCGTGCGCATCCTGGCCGCCGCGCTGGCCCGTGCGCTGGGCGCGATCCATGCCGCCGGGATCATCCACCGCGACCTCAAGCCGTCCAACGTGCTGCTCACCATCGACGGCCCGCGGGTCATCGACTTCGGCATCGCGCGGGCGCTGGAGGCGGTCGCCGGCAGCGGGGTGACGCGTACCGGCGCGTCGGTCGGCTCGCCGGGCTTCATGTCGCCGGAGCAGGTGCGCGGCGCGCCGCTGACCCCGGCCTCCGATGTCTTCTGCCTCGGCTCCGTACTGGCCTACGCGGCGACCGGGCGGCAGCCGTTCGGCACGGCCGACAGCCTCGCGCCCGCGCTGATGTTCCGCATCGCCCAGGAGGAGCCCGATCTCTCCGCGCTGCCCGACGGGCTGCGCGAGCTGGTCTCCGGATGCCTGGCCAAGGACCCGCAACAGCGGCCCACGCCCGCGGAGTTGGTGGCGCGGGCGGAGCACGGCACCGGGGACGGGCCGGGCGCGGACGACGAGCCCTGGCTGCCGGGGGCGCTGATCGCCCGGCTGGGGCGGCATGCCGTGGAGCTGCTGGAGGCGGAGGACCCGCAGGACGGCAAGGACGCGCGGGGCGGCGACCGCGCCGAGGCACCGTCCGCGACCCCGTCGCCCGCCGCCGAGGACCCCGGCGTGCATGCGCTGCCCACCGCCGTCGCACCCACGCCCCCATCGGGCGGCACCCCGGCGACCCCGCCCCCGGGTGCGGGCGCGGCGCCCTCCCCGTCGTACGCCTCCCACGGGCACCACGACCCCGCGACAGCGGGCCCGGCGTCCACCGCGGCCGCGGTGCCGCGTCGCCGTCGTGGTGCCGGTGCCGCCCTGATCACCGCGCTCGCGCTGGTGCTGGCCGGGGCCGGTGCGGCCACCGCGTACGCCGTGTTCAACACCGGCGGTGAGGGCGTACGGACGGAGGGCTCGACGGGCGGCCGGTCCCCGGCGCAGCGCGCCGTGAACGGGGGCATCCCCGCGGACTACCTGGGCACGTGGGAGACGACCCTCGGCGGCTCCACCCTCAACACCCGGCGCCTCACGCTCATCCAGGGCACGACCGGTGACACCGTGCTGACGATGACGGCGACCGGGGAGTCCTACCGCTGCGCGTTCGCGGCCACCCTGACCAGCGCCGGCCCCCCGGTCCGCCTCGGCCCGTCCAAGGTGGTCTCCGGACCGGACGGCTGCCAGCCCGGCGAGGCGAGCACCCTGGAGCTGGTGGACGGAAAGCTGCGCCGCGTGTCCGACGACGGGAAGGCGCTGTCGTACCGCAGGGCCGGGTGACGGCCGACAAGACGAGGTGACGGCCGCCGGGCGGGCAACGGGCGCCGTCTCACGGGGCGTTGGACAGGAGGGGGCCGCGGGGCGGGGCCGACGCGGTTTCCGGGGGCGCCCCGGCGCGGGCAGTGCACCGCCTAGGCTCAGTGCACGCCTGGATACCGAAACCGGCACGGAACGACACACGGGGAGGGTGCCCGGATGGACGGCCTGCGGGGGCTGACTGCCGACGATCCGTCGTGGATCGGGGACTACCGGCTGCTCAGCCGTCTCGGCAGCGGTGGGATGGGGCGGGTGTACCTGGCCCGTTCGGAGGGCGGCAGGACCGTCGCCGTGAAGCTGGTGAAGGCCGAACTCGCCGCGGAGGAGGAGTTCCGGGACCGCTTCCGCGCCGAGGTCGCGGCCGCGCGGCGGGTCGGCGGGCGGTGGACGGCGCCGGTGCTGGACGCGGACACCGAGGCCGCGGTCCCCTGGGTCGCCACCGGGTACATCGCGGGCCCCACCCTGAGCGAGGTCGTCGGGAACTACGCGCGCAAGGGCACCTACGGCCCGCTGCCGGAGGATTCGCTGCGGCGGCTGGCCTACGGGCTGGCCTGCGCGCTGCGCGACATCCACGGCGTCGGCCTGGTGCACCGCGACCTCAAGCCGTCCAACGTGCTGCTCACCATCGACGGGCCGCGGGTCATCGACTTCGGCATCGCGCGGGCCCTGGACGGGGTCAGGGAGCAGACCCTGACCCGGGCCGGTACGGTGCTCGGCTCGCCCAGCTTCATGTCGCCCGAGCAGGTCACGGGGCGGAGCGTCAGCCCGGCCAGCGATGTGTTCTGTGTCGGCTCGGTGCTGGCGTACGCGGCGACCGGGCGGCAGCCGTTCGGTGAGATCGCCTCGGGCGTGCACGCCGTGATGTTCAAGATCGCGCAGGAGGACCCGGACGTGGCCGGGGCGGCGGACGGCGTCCGCGGTCTGATCCTGGACTGCCTGGCCAAGGACCCGGCGGCGCGGCCCACCCCCGCGGAGCTCGCCGAGCGCCTCGGGCCGGCGCCCGGCGGCCCGGCGGCCACGCCCTGGCTTCCGGCCGAACTCATCGCGCGCCTGGGACAGCACGCCGTGCTCCTCCTGGACACCGACACCCCGCCCGAAGGCCAGGCACCGACGGTGCCGACCACCCGGCCCGCGGTCCGTACGGCGCGGCCCCCGGCGCCCACCGCGGCGGAGCGGCGCCGCCGCCGTCGATGGCTCCCCCTCGTCGCCACGGCGGTCGTCGCGGCCGCCGCGGCCGCCGCCGCGGTGCCGCTGCTGAGCGACCGTGCGGGCGCCGGCGACAGCGCGTCCGACATCCCGGCGGGCTATGTCGGCACCTGGTCGGGCCCGGTGCTGCGGGACGGGGAACCCACCGGCCAGCAGCGGCGGTTCGTGATCACCCACGGCAAGGTCGGCGAGGTGGTCGCGAACAGCACCAGCCTCGGCGCGACCTACGAGTGCCGCAGCGACGGCAAGCTGGTGTCCGTCACCCAGCGGGACGGGCACCCGGCACTGCGGCTGGACACCGATGTCGTCCGGTCCGTCCCGGCCGGCCGCTGTGCCGCGCTGGGCGAGCACACCCTGGTGGCGGGCGGCGCCGACACCCTGACCTGGGCCGCGGCCGGGCGCACCGCGACCCTGCACCGCGTCGCCCCGGCCGACGGCACCGTCCCGGCCGGTCTCCTCGGCACCTGGCGGCGGCCGGACGACGACGGCTACGGCAGCCAGGAGCTGACCGTCCGGCAGGCCCCGGCGGGCAGCAGGGTCCTGACCACCGTCGTCGTGGGCCGCGGCGGCCGCTGCACCGCACACGCCGACCTCTACGCGGCCGAGGGCGGCAAGCTGACCGTCGGCCCGTCGGTCGTCGACCGGCCGGTGCCCGGCTGCACACCGAGCAGCACCTCCGTGCTCAGCCTGGGCGGCGACGGCACCCTGCACCGCGCGTTCCTCGGCGACGACAGACAGCCGCGCGGCTACTCCAGGGTGAAGTAGCCGCGCGGCTGTCCGCTGCGGGGTGCCGGGGGACCGCGGTGGTCCCCCGGCCGGTGTCCTACGACAGGAACGAGTTGATCTCGATCGTCTCGTCGCGGCCGGGGCCGACGCCGATCGCGGAGATCGGGGCGCCGGACATCTCCTCCAGCGCCTTGACGTACGCCTGGGCGTTCTTCGGCAGGTCGGAGAACTTCTTGGCCTTGGTGATGTCCTCGGACCAGCCCGGGAGCATCTCGTAGACCGGCTTGGCGTGGTGGAAGTCGGTCTGCGAGTACGGCAGTTCCTCGACGCGCTTGCCGTCGATCTCGTACGCGACGCAGACCGGGATCTGCTCCCAGCCGGTGAGCACGTCGAGCTTGGTGAGGAAGAAGTCCGTCAGACCGTTGACGCGGGTCGCGTAGCGGGCGATGACGGCGTCGAACCAGCCGCAGCGGCGGTCCCGGCCGGTGGTGACGCCGCGCTCGCCGCCGATGCGGCGCAGCGCCTCGCCGTCCTCGTCGAAGAGCTCGGTCGGGAACGGACCGGCACCGACGCGCGTCGTATAGGCCTTGAGGATGCCGATGACGCGGCTGATCTTGGTGGGGCCGACACCGGCACCCGTGCAGGCGCCGCCCGCGGTCGGGTTCGAGGACGTGACGAAGGGGTACGTGCCGTGGTCGATGTCCAGCAGCGTGCCCTGGCCGCCCTCGAAGAGCACGACCTTGTCGTCGTCGAGCGCCTTGTTGAGGATCAGGGTGGTGTCGGCGACATAGCCCTTGATCTTGTCGGCGTAGCCCAGCAGCTCCTCGACGACCTGGTCGACCTCGATGGCGCGACGGTTGTAGAGCTTGCTCAGCAGCTGGTTCTTGACCTCCAGCGCCGCCTCGACCTTCTGGGTCAGGATCGACTCGTCGTAGAGGTCCTGGACCCGGATGCCGACGCGGTTGATCTTGTCGGCGTAGGTCGGGCCGATGCCGCGGCCGGTGGTGCCGATCTTCCGCTTGCCGAGGAACCGTTCCGTCACCTTGTCGACGGTGATGTTGTACGGCGTGATCAGATGCGCGTTACCGCTGAGCAGCAGCTTGGACGTGTCGACGCCGCGCTCGTTGAGTCCGCTCAGCTCGGAGAGCAGGACCGCCGGGTCGACGACTACACCGTTGCCGATGACCGGGGTGCACCCCGGCGAGAGGATTCCGGAAGGGAGGAGGTGCAGTGCGTACTTCTGGTCGCCGACGACGACCGTGTGGCCGGCGTTGTTGCCGCCCTGGTAACGCACCACGTAGTCCACGGACCCACCGAGCAGATCGGTGGCCTTTCCCTTGCCCTCATCACCCCACTGAGCACCGAGCAGCACAAGTGCGGGCACAGGCGTACACCCCTTCCGGGCGGGGCATGTCCAACGTGCGTGGATGGCGTCGGCGTGCCTTTTCACGCGTACGTCATCACTAGAGCCGTCGGACCGGTGCCCCGGAATAGACGAAGCCCCTGGCGCAATAGCGCAAGGGGCTCTTGCACCGAGATGCTACCTGAGGAAGGACCGAGGTGTCGGCGCAGCCTTCTGGGCACTCTCCCGTGGACTCCGTTCGGGGGTACCCCCTGCTCGTGGTCATCGACCCGGTCGCCCGCAGTACGGACGGCGAGTCCGTGCGGATCGCGAAGGATGTCCTGTGTGCGGGCGCGGGGGCGAAGATCTGCCTGCCGGAGGGGCCGGAGGAGTTCGCGCGGGTACTGGCCCGGCGCGGGCACCGGCGGCCGGTGGTGATCGGGGACGACCGGACGCTGCTGCGGGTGGTGGGCCTGCTGCACAAGGAGCGCGAGCTGGGCGCGGTGCCGCTGTCGATGGTCCCGGTGGGCGCCCCGGCCGCGGTCACGCTGAGCCGTGCGCTGGGCGTCCCCACGGACACGGTGGCCGCCGCGCGGGCCGTCCTGGACGGCGGGGAGCACCCGATGGATCTGCTCACGGACGACAGCGACGGCATCGTGCTGGGCGGGCTGCGCATCCCGTGCGGGAGCGAGGCGACCCGGCTGGGGCACGGCGCGTACGTGCCGGGGACGGCCCCGCCGCCCGCCCCGGTCGGCCCGGCAGCGGCCCCGGAGGAGCAAAGCGGCCCGGCGGACGGGCCCGACGGGCCGCGGCCGTGGTGGAAGCCGGCCGCCCGGACGGCCCGTACGGCGCTGTCGCTGCTGGCGGCGCCGGCGACCGGTCTGGGCACGCGGCGGGCGCGGGTGCCGGGACAGCGGCTGCGGATCGAGGCGGACGGGGTGCTGCTGGCGGATCTGGACCGGCCGGTGCGTGGGGTGTCGGTGGTGCCCGGCGGCCGGGCCGGGGCGGACGGGCCGTGGCCCGGGGCCGCCGACGGCCGGGCGCTGGCCGAGGTCGTGGTGCACTGGCCGGGCGGGGCCCGCCCGGTGCGGACCCGGGCGCGGGCGGTGACGGTGTCCGGCGCGGACTTCCACTACCGGGCGGACGCGCTGGTCGGCGGCCCGGTCAGGACCCGTACATGGACCGTGCAGCCGGCGGCCTGGCGGCTGCAGCTGCCGCGGGGCTGAGGGGCACGCCCTAACGGTCCGCGCTCTCCAGGTCGGCGCGGAGCTGGTCGCGGTGTTCGCGCCAGCGTTGCAGCAGGCCGGTGAGTTCCTTCTGGAGGAACTCGAAGAAGATCAGTGTCTCGGCGATCCGGCGGCCGGCCGGGGAGTCCTCGCCGAGGCTGTCGACGCCCTCGCGCAGGGTGCCCTCCCAGCGGGTGAGGACGTTGTCCCGGCGGGCCAGCGCCTCGTACCACTGGTCGCTGTGCACGCGGTAGCGGTCGCGGCGGGAGCCGGGCTCGCGTTCCCGGCTGACCATGTCGACCTGGGAGAGGTAGCGGATCGCGCCGGAGACGGCGGCCGGGCTGACCTGGAGGCGCTCGCCGAGTTCGGCGGAGGTCAGCACACCGGAGTCGGAGGCCAGCAGACAGGCGAAGACCCGGGCGGACATCCGCTGCATCCCGGCGTCCACCAGCTGGGAGGCGAACCGTTCGACGAACTGTGAGACCGCCGCGTCATCGCGCTTCTCGTCGCCGCCGTCCTGGCGGGCGCCGTCCGTCCGGTCCGCACTCTGCTCTGGCTGCTCACTCATATCCGCATCATCTCCCCTGATCAGAGCCACCCACCCCAAGTTTATACGGTTTCTTAATTTCACAAATTTGTGAAACTAGCGTAGCTTCCAAAGCATGACCACAGCAACGTCTCCCGCCCCCGCGATCCGGGTCGACGGTCTCCGCAAGTCCTTCGGCCGCACCCACGCGCTGGACGGCCTCGATCTGCACGTGGCGGCCGGTGAGGTGCACGGCTCCCTCGGGCCCAACGGCGCCGGGAAGTCCACGACCCTCCGCGTGCTGCTCGGCCTGCTGCGCGCCGACGGCGGCACCGCCCGGCTCCTGGGCCGGGACCCCTGGCAGGACGCCGTCGCACTGCACCGCCGGATCGCCTACGTCCCCGGCGATGTGACCCTGTGGCGCAACCTGTCCGGCGGCGAGGTCATCGACCTCTACGGCCGGCTGCGCGGAGGGCTGGACGCCGCGCGCCGGGCCGAACTCCTGGAGCGGTTCGAGCTCGACCCCACCAAGAAGGGGCGGACCTACTCCAAGGGCAACCGGCAGAAGGTCGCCCTGGTCGCCGCGTTCGCCTCCGACGTCGATCTGCTCGTCCTCGACGAGCCGACCTCCGGGCTCGACCCGCTGATGGAGGAGGTGTTCCAGAACTGCGTCGCCGAGGAGCGCGACCGCGGCCGTACGGTCCTGCTCTCCAGCCATGTGCTGTCCGAGGTCGAGGCGCTCTGCGACCGCGTCAGCATCATCCGCAAGGGGCGGACCGTCGAGTCCGGTTCGCTGGGCGAACTGCGGCATCTGACCCGCACCACGGTCGTCGCCGAACTCGTCGGCCCACCCGGGGAGTTGGCCGCGCTGCCCGGCGTGCACGGCCTGAGCACCCAGCCGATCCGGGGGAGCCGGGGCCACCGCGTCCGCTTCCAGGCCGAGACCGACCGGCTCGACGCCGTGCTCCGCTCGCTGGGCACCTCCGGCGTCCGCAGCCTCACCTGCACCCCGCCCACCCTGGAGGAGCTCTTCCTGCGCCACTACCAGGACGACGCCCGCACCGCCGCGGCGGTCGCGCGATGACCGCCGTGACCGCGGCCCCCGCCGCCCGCGCCGCACGCCCCCGTCATCTGGCGGGCACCGGAACCCTGTGGCGCCTCGCGCTGCGCCGCGACCGGCTGCTGATCCCGGCCTGGGTGCTGGCCCTGGGGCTGTCCGTCACCGCCGTGGGCGCGTCGTTCGAGGCGGTCTACGACACCGCCGCCCAACGGGCCGGGCTGGCCGCCTCGATGAACCACAACGGCTCGATGCGGGCGCTGTACGGACCGGTCTTCAGCGACTCCGTCGGCGGTCTGGTCGCCTGGCGGATGGCCGGCTTCGGCGCCGTCCTCGCCGCGGTGATGAGCCTGCTGATCGTGGTCCGGCACACCCGCGAGGAGGAGGAGACGGGCCGTCAGGAACTGCTCTCCGCCGCCATGGTGGGCCGCCGGGCGCCGCTGACCGCGGCCCTGCTGACCGCCCTGCTCGCCAACGCGCTGCTCGCGGCGCTGATCGCGGGCGGGTCGGCACTGTCCGGCCGCCCGGCCGCCGGTTCGCTCGCCCTCGGCCTGGCCATCGGCGGCACCGGCACGCTCTTCGCCGGTCTGGCCGCCGTCGCCGCCCAGCTCACCGAGAGCGCGCGACTGGCCAAGGGGCTGACCGGCGCGGTCCTGGGCCTCGCCTTCGCACTGCGCGCCGCGGGCGACGCCGCGACGGCCGCAGGCTCCTCCCCGCTCACCTGGGCCTCCCCGATCGGCTGGGCGGAGAACCTCCGCCCGTACGCCGGCGAACGCTGGTGGCCTCTGCTCCCCTTCGCCGCGGCGACCGCCCTGGCCGTCGCGGCCGCCTACGCCCTGACCGCCCGCCGCGACCTGGGGATGAGCTTTCTGCCCGCCCGTCCCGGACCGGCCGCCGCGCCGCGCTCCCTCGGCGGCGCCTTCGGTCTGGCCTGGCGGCTGCAGCGCACCACCCTGCTGGGCTGGACGCTCGCCTTCCTGTGCGCCGGCGCGGTCTTCGGCGGGATCGCCAAGGGCGCCTCCGACCTGGTCGGCGGCAACCAGCGGACCCGCGAGATCGTCGAGCGGATGGGCGGCCAACAGAACCTGACGGAGGCCTTCCTGGCCACCATGACCGGACTGCTCGGCATGGTCGCCGCGCTCTACGCGGCCGGTGCGGTGCTCCGGCTGCGCGGTGAGGAGACCGGGGAGCGCGCGGAGCCGGTGCTGGCCGGTGCGGTGGGCCGGCTGCGCTGGGCCGGCAGCCATCTGGCGATCGCCTACGGGGGCGGTGCCGTCATCCTGGCCTCCGGCGGACTGGGGCTGGGCCTGGCCCACGGCGTCTCCGTCGGCGACCCCGGCGGGCAGCTGGGCCCCGTCCTGGCCGCGGCGCTCTCCCAGGTCCCGGCGGTCTGGACGCTGACCGGTCTGGCGGTGCTCGTCTTCGGCCTGCTCCCGAAGGCCACCCCGGCCGTCTGGGCGCTCGTCGGCGGCTGCCTGGCCATCGGCTGGATCGGCCCGTCCCTCAAGTTCCCGCCGTGGGCGATGGACCTCTCCCCGTACGGCCACCTGCCCAAGCTCCCCGGCGCCGAGGTCACCGCCGCCCCGTTCGTCTGGCTGACGGCGCTCTCCGCGCTCTTCCTCCTGCTGGGCCTGGCCGGTGTCCGCCGGCGCGACATCGGCTGATGCCCCGGCGGCCCGCGGTGGACCGCCCCGAAGACGTGCGCCGTCGGAGCCGTAGCGGACTCCGGCGGCGCACCGCCGTGTGCGGTGGCGCACCGGCCCGCCGCTGTCCACAGGGTGTGGATACAGCACATGACTCCCGCGGCCGCCAGTCACTGTTCGCCATTTCACCTGGCGGTGCGATAACCCGGAGTAACTCTGGAGCTATCGGTAATCTACCCATTACTTTCCGTGCGCACGGTCGTGACCACGACCCGCGGCACCGGAGGGGTTCATGCGACGCATCACCACCAAGATCGGCATTCTCGCGGCGGCGGCTCTGCTCGCCGTCACGGCGGCCGGGCCCGCCCAGGGGAAGCAGACGGGCGACGACCGGCGTGCCCGGGCCGACGCGGCCGCCTACTTCGTGATGACCGATGTCACCCGCGCAGAGTTCGTCATCAAGATCACCGACCCGCGCAAGATCCAGCACGCCCGGGACCTGCTGAGCGGGGCGACCAGCTCGGAGCCCCATGTCATCGGCCGCATCGACAAGCGCCCGGCGCCGTACAACTGGCGCTGGAGCTTCCATCTCCGCCCGGAGACCATCGACTTCTTCGACTTCGCCATCGAGGTCTGCGACGCCACCACGCCCTACGTCGAGGAGCATCTGGACGAGGCCGGCGGCCCGTTCCTGCCCGGCCTGATCTGGTGCCCCTGGAGCTCGAAGCTGCTGCGGGAGGTTCCCCAGCCGTAGTCCCCGCCCGTGGTCCCCGCCCGTAGGGGAACGCGCGAAGGCCGTCGGCGGTCCGGTCCAGGACCGCCGACGGCCTTCGTACGTCCACCCGGGGCGCTCAGCCCCCGGGTGTCACCAGCCGCGCCTCGTACGCGAACACCGCCGCCTGGGTGCGGTCGCGCAGCCCCAGCTTCACCAGGATGCGGCTGACATGCGTCTTCACCGTGGACTCGGCGACCACCAGATGCTCGGCGATCTCCCCGTTCGACAGGCCCTGGGCGACCAGCACCAGGACCTCGGTCTCCCGCTCCGTGAGATCGGCGATGCGCTCCTGTGCGGGGGCGCGCGGGGTGCCGAGGCGGGAGAACTCGGAGATCAGGCGCTTGGTGACGGTCGGCGCGAGCAGCGCCTCGCCGGAGGCGACGATCCGGACGCCCTCGGCGAGCTGACCGGCCGAGGCGTCCTTGAGCAGGAAGCCGCTGGCCCCGGAGCGCAGCGCCTGGTAGACGTACTCGTCCAGGTCGAAGGTGGTCAGCACCAGGACCTTGGCGCCCTCGTCGGCGGCCACGATCTCGCGGGTCGCCTCCAGGCCGTTCATCTCCGGCATCCGGATGTCCATCAGGACGACGTCGGGCTTGAGGACGGCGACCTTGCGCACCGCCTCGCGGCCGTCCACCGCCTCCCCCACGACCTCCATGTCCGGCATGGCGTTCAGCAGGACGGAGAAGCCCTCCCGCACCATCACCTGGTCGTCGACGATCAATACCCGGATCATGCCCGCGCTCCCCCTGCCTTGGTCCCGCCCGTGGTGTTCGTCACCGGGATGAACGCCGCGACCTCGTAGCCGCCGTCCTCGGTGTGGTCGGCCGTCATCTCGCCGCCCAGCATCTGTACCCGCTCCCGCATGCCCAGCACTCCGTGCCCCGCGCCCGGGGACGGCTTGGCCAGCCGGCTCGGCGCACCGTTGACGATGCGCACGCCCAGCCCGCCCAGCACATAGGAGATCTCCACCCGGGCCTCGGCACCGGGCGAGTGCCGCAGCGCGTTGCTCAGCCCCTCCTGCACGATCCGGTACGCGGACAGCTCGACGCCCTGCGGCAGCGGCCGGGGCGAACCGGTCACCACGGCCTCGACGACCAGCCCGGCGCCGCGGACGCTGTCGAGCAGCGAGTCGAGGTGGCCGAGCGTCGGCTGCGGGGCCTCCGGGTCGCTCTCGGCGAAGGCGTCCGGGTCGGCGGAGCGCACCACGCCGAGGATGCGGCGCAGTTCGGCGAGGGCGGCGACGGCGTTCTCCCGGATCGTGGCGAAGGACGTGGCCAGCTCGGGCGGGGTGTCCTTGACGCGGTAGGGCGCGGCCTCGGCCTGGATGGCGATGACGGACATGTGGTGGGCGACCACGTCGTGCAGCTCGCGGGCGATCAGGGCCCGCTCCTCCAGGAGCGTCCGCCGGGTGCGCTCCTCCTCGGTGACGGTCTGCGTCCTGACGACCTGTTGGCGCTCCTCGCGCCAGGCACGGACCGCGGCGGCGGAGATCAGGATCACACCGCAGAAGACCGCCACCGGCGGCAGATCGCCCGCGTCCGTGCCGGTGACCACCGTCAGGAGGGTCGCCACGGCAAAGGTGACCAGCCACATCTCCATCGCCAGGCGCGGCCGGGTGCGCAGCACCACGAGGGCCATCACCACGGTGTGGGTGGCGAAGGCGCCGTTCGAGAAGAGGTTGACGTACGGGTCGCCCGCCTCGGCGAACGCCTCGGCGGCGAACGCGGCCAGCGACAGCCAGAAGGCGCCCACCGGCCGGAAGAGGGTCAGCAGCAGCGGCGCGGCGATCAGCAGGGCCACGATGCCGCGCAGTCCGGGCCCGGAGCCGGCCAGGCCCGCAAGGAGGACGAGCGCCGCGAAGAAGCCGACGGTCGCGTGCGGCAGCCAGCGCGACCAGTGCCGCAGCCGCTCCGGCAGCCACGGCACCCACCGGCGGATCTTGGCGTCCTCCAGCGGCGGCATCGGCCGGAAGGCGAAGGCGTCGACGAACAGGTCCTGGCGCAGCCGGTGCAGGACGCCGTGGGCTATCCGTGCCTCCGAGTGCAGAGCGTCCTGCGTCTGGGTCGTCTCGTTCACGCTGACAACGGTAAGCAACGCCGGGCCCCCGCGGCGTCCCCACCAGTGGGGATCTGCCGGCGTCCGCCTCAAGTACTACGTGGCCGGTGCGGACGGCTCAGACAACCGACAAGTGTGTGACAGCTGGGGCTGCCGGGGGTGACGGGGGCGTAGTGGCCGACGCCGGTCAGCTCGCGCAGCTCCGTGCCGCCGGGATTTCGCGCGAGGTAGCGGCGGGAGAGGTCGAGGGGGACGTCCGGGTCGTCGGTGCCGTGCAGGAGCGTGACGGGGATGCCCACCGGCGGACGGAGCGCCGGGTCGGCCGCGGCGAGGCGCTCCGGAAAGCCGGGCCCGCCGCCCAGCAGCTCGGCGACGGCGCCCTCGCTCAACCCCAGCTCATGGGCGCGGGCGAGGTCGGCGACCGGGGCGACGGCGACGACGCGGGTCACCGGCGTGCCGGGCCGGGCGGCGGCGAGCAGGGCGAGATGCCCGCCCGCCGAGTGCCCGGCCAGGACCACCGCGGGGTCCGCCGCCTCCCCCGCCAGGGCGGTGCGGGCGGCCCCGACGGCCGCGGTGACGTCGTCGAAGGTCTGCGGCACACCGCCGCCCGCACCGACCCTGCGGTACTCGGCGAGGGCGACCGGCAGGCCCCGCCCGGCCAGCTCCGCGGCGAGCGGCGAGAGATGGCGGCGGTCGTAGGCCGCCCGCCAGAACCCGCCGTGCAGCAGCACGACCAGCGGGCCGCGGGCCGCCGCCCGCCCGCCGTCGCCGGCCCGCGGCACGTAGACGTCGACGATCTGGTCCGGATGCGGCCCGTAGGCCACCGTCCGGTCCGGCGCCACCGGGGCGAGCCCCAGCAGCGCCGCCTCCTCGTCCGCCACCCTCACCCGGCGGCCCCGGACGCCCCGGACTCCACGTCCGGCAGCGCCCCCAGCACCTCACCGAGCACCCGGGCCGCGCGCTCCGCGTCCGCGAAGGAGGTGTAGAGCGGGGTGAAGCCGAAACGCAGCACGTCGGGCCGCCGGAAGTCGCCGACCACCCCGCGCCGGATCAGCTCGTCCATCACCTCACCGGCGAGGGAGGTGCCGTCCACGGCGGTGAGCCGGGGGGAGCACGCCAGCGACACCTGGCTGCCGCGCCACTGGTGCTCGGCCGGGGTGACGGAGCGCACCCGGCCGGGCGGCACATAGGCCGCCACGCACTCCAGGAAGAAGTCGGTCAGGGCCAGGCTCTTGGTGCGCACCTCCTCGACGGACACCCCGTCCCAGACCTCCAGCGCCGCCTCCAGGGCGAGCAGCGACAGGATGTCGGGGGTGCCGACCCGGCCGCGCACGATGCCGTCCGCCGGGGTGTAGCCGGTGTCCATGGCGAACGGGTCGGCGTGGGAGTTCCAGCCCGGCAGCGGCGACTCGAACCGCTCCTGGAGGCTCTCGCGGATGTAGAGGTACGCGGGCGACCCCGGGCCGCCGTTGAGGTACTTGTACGTGCAGCCGACGGCGAGGTCGACATGGTGCGCGTCGAGGCCGACCGGCAGCGCGCCGGCGCTGTGGCACAGGTCCCAGACGGCGAGCGCGCCCGCGGAGTGCAGCGCGCGGGTGATGCCGGGCAGGTCGTTGAGCCGCCCGGTGCGGTAGTCGACGTGGTTGACCAGGGCCAGCGCGGTCCGCTCGGTGACCTCGTCGGCGATCCGCGCGGGCTCGACCGGGCGCACCGCGAGGCCGGTCATCCGGGCCGCGGACCGCACGATGTAGCCGTCGGTCGGGAAGGTCGTGGCATCGACGAGGATCTCCGTACAGCCCTTGCCGGCCATCCGGACGCCGCCGATCACGGCCTTGAAGATGTTGACGCTGGTCGAGTCGCCGACCACCACCCGGCCCGGCCCCGCCCCGATCAGCGGGGCGATCTTGTCGCCGATCCGCTCCGGCGCGGTCCACCAGCCGGACTCGCTCCAGGACCGGATGCGCAGCCGGCCCCACTCACGGTTGATGACGTCGGCCACCCGGTCGGCCACCCCGCGGGGCAGCGCGCCGAGGGAGTTGCCGTCGAGGTAGACGGCCTCGTCGCCGGACGCGTGGTCGGGCGCGGGGTCCAGGACGAACCGGTCGCGGACCGCGGCGAGCGGGTCGGCGGCGTCCAACTCGGCGGCGCGCACGGCGTGTTCACGGGACCCGGCGGGCTCGCTGCGGCCGGTGGTCTCGGGGAATTCGTGGGTCTCAGACATGGCTCCGCGCCGTCCACAGCTCGGGGAAGACGTTCTTGCGGGCCCGCTTCTCCAGCCAGGCCACGCCCGCGGAACCGCCGGTACCCAGTTTTGCTCCCATCGCCCGCCAGGTCGCGACCAGATGGTCGTGGCGCCAGCGGAGTATCAGCTCGCCGACATCGGTCAGCACCTCGCCGAGCCGGACGAGTTCGGAGTCCTGCGGACCGGCGTAGATCTCGGCCCAGACGGCCTCGACGCCCGGGTCCGGTTCGTAACGCAGCGTCGGGCCCCGCTCCAGCACCGCCTCGGGGACCGCCCAGCCGCGCCGGGCGAGCATCCGCAGCACCTCGTCCCACAGGCTGGGCTCCTGGAGGGCCTTCTCCAGCTCGGCGAGTTCACGGGGCGCGCCGCGGTGCGGCACCAGCATGGAAGCGGACTTCTCGCCGAGCAGGAACTCCATCCGCCGGTACATCGCCGACTGGAAACCGGAGCCCTCCCCGAGCGCGTCGCGGTAGGCGTTGAACTGCGCCGGGGTCAGCCGGGCGAGCGGCTTCCAGGAGGCGTTCAGCGCCTCCAGCTCGTAGGCGGAGCGGCGCAGCGCCTCCAGGGCGACCGGCAGGTCGTCGCGGCGCAGCGCCTCGGCGGCGGTGCTCCACTCATGGACGATGACCGTGAACCACAGCTCCATGACCTGGGTGGTGACCAGGAAGACCATCTCGCCGGGGTCGTCGGAGAGCGGGTGCTGCAGATGAGTGAGGACGCCCGCCTGGACATAGTCCTCGTACGGGGTCGTGCTGCTGGCGCCGATGCTCAGGTCCGGGGCGAACGACGGGCCGGACCCGGCGGTGCCGACCGCCATGGGGCACGCGGCGGACGCGGTCGCTCCGGGGTCCGGGGGATCGATGGGAGACGGCTGCGACATGAGGGACTCCTCAGGTGCGAACTACCGGGTAGCGGTCCGCCCCTTCCTCGTCGGCTCGGGAGCCCCGGTCCCCTCGGGCACGGGATGGCCCGGCCCACTCGAAATCATCCGTGCTGGGCAGCGACCGCGCAAGGGCCGGCCGCGATCAGGCGGCCGGCCCGTTGACCTGGGCGCTCCCCCGGCGGCGACGCCGGCGGCTCGTCAGGAGAGGGTGTCCGCCGCGGTGGGCGAGGAGTCCCGCAGGAAGGTGCTGCAGCGCTCGTACTCGTCCTGCTCGCCGATCGACTGGGCGGCGCGGGCGAGGGCGTGCAGTGCCCGGAGGAAGCCGCGGTTGGGCTCGTGCTCGAAGGGCACCGGGCCGTGGCCCTTCCAGCCGGCCCGGCGGAGCGCGTCCAGCCCGCGGTGGTAGCCGGTACGGGCGTAGGCGTACGACTCGACGACCCGGCCTCCCTCGAACGCGTCGTCCGCGAGCTGTGCCCAGGCCAGGGAGGAGGTCGGGTACTTCGCGGCGACGTCGGACGGTGCCGTGCCCGCGGCGAGCAGCTCGCGGGGCTCGGGATCGTCGGGCAGATGGGTCGGGGGCGGACCCCCGAGCAGGTTCTCGTGAATGGGCATGGTCCCAGTCTGCCAGGGCGCTGCGTCTGGGCTCGGCCGGACGATCTCGGCTTTCCCGCCGTGGGGGTTGCTCGCCGTTTGTTGCCCGCTTGCGCGGTGCTCTCGCCGTTCGCGCCTGCGGCGGGCGGTGCCGCTGCGCGGGGCTGTCGGGGTGCGGGGACGGGCCTCGGGGGCAGGGTTTCCGGACTGCTTCGCTTTACGTCCGGAAACCCTGCCCCACAACGTTAAAGGACACGAATGAAAACCCGA
>NZ_JBSFJF010000092.1:0-21523 GCF_053597915.1 Streptomyces sp. NPDC001219
AGTATCGGGGCGACCCTCCGCCTTGCGATCGCACGCACCAGACGCCGCGGGGCCGCCCTTCGGGCGAACGACGGGAGTTTGACGACAGGTCCTAGTCCTCGTGCCCGGCCGGCGGCAGCGCCGTGCCGCCCCGGCACCCGGTGAAGGTGGCGTTGGGGCTGAAGGCGTCGAAGCCCAGCTCGTAGCGGGCGAAGGCCTGCCAGGCGGCCTTCCTGACCGCTGTGTACTCGGCGGCGGTCAGCCGTCCGCCCTTCATCGCCTTGAAGGCCCGCAGGATGGCGTCGCGGGCGCCGAGGAACGAGGGGTTCTTCGGGGTGAGCTTCATGCCGTCGACGACGGCCTGCCAGGTCACCTGGTAGCCGCGCTCCTTGTTGTGGAGCGCGGTGGTGACCTGGCGGGTCAGTTCCATGAGCGCGGCGCACCAGATCTCGCCGACGTCATGGACCTCCTGGTAGCTCAGGTCGTCGTTGCCGGCGCCGGCGACCTCGCCCGGCCCCTTGCCGATGTCCCCGAAGGTGCCGGGGTACTGGGCGTCATAGGGCCGTTGCCGGATGCCCTTCGAGCGGTTGACCACCCAGTTGCCGAGCACCTCGCGTTCCTGGGGGCTGGAGAAGTTCCTGGTGCTGAGGGCGAAGTAGTCGCCCCAGCCCTCGCCCATCGCGACCGACTGGTCCTCCTCCAGGCCGTTGGCGTCGAACAGGCCCCCGACGAGACGGTTGGACACCCCGTGGCAGAACTCGTGGAGGACGACATCGAAGTCGTCGGCCGTATGACGGCCGGTGCTGGTGACCAGCCCCATGTTCATCTCGGCTTCCAGGCCGTCGGCCCGGGTGGCCATGTTGGCCGTCCCGAACACCGCACCCGGGTGCGCGAGGGCCCGTACGGGGTCCGCCCCCTGGCCCAGGCCGGTCACGTTGGTGGTCTGGAAGTTCCCCTGGTCCTCCGTGAAGCCGAGCATCATGAACAGGTCGTGGGCGAAGTTGCAGAAGTAGAAGATGTTGGTGACGAACTGCTCGGGGCTGTCCTGCGCGGGGTCGAAGACACCGTTGCCCGCGGCGTCGACGGGGACCTCGACGGGGCGGTGGGTCGTTCCGTTGAGCGCGCGGACATTGTTGCCCTGGGTCGACACCTTGCCCTGGTGGGTCTCCGCCCAGGGCAGCGGGAAGCCGGCGGGCAGCCCCTCGGGGACGACGGTCGGGTAGCCGTTCACCGGCAGGGGGAAGGGAACGGTGTCGAAGGTGCTCTCGGCCGGGTTGCGCTGGAAGACGCGCCCGGCGACCGCGTGCCGGACGGTGTCGTAGAAGTAGAGGATCTCGGGCTCGTCCGGGTTCGCGGTGCGCTCGTCGGCCTCGACGAACGCGTGGTACTGAGCGGCCAGCTTCTCCCGCGAGAGGGTGAACATCCAGGTGAGGCGGGCGTCGTCGCCCATGTAGAGGTACACCAGCCGGGCCGGGACGGCCTCCTCGAACGGTCCCTTGCTGAAGGTCATCGGCTGGTCGTTCCGCGCCTGGTGCGACAGGCGGGAGAAGCCCTCCGACACGTCGAGACGCGGAAGTTCGTCGTCGCCGAAGACCCCGCGGAGCGTGACCGGCTCGGCGGCCTTCGCGGCCGCCACCCGCAGCGCCACCTCGGCGGGGACCGTCGGCCTGGTCGGCAGGCTCGCCGGTGCGCTCACGGTGTCGCCGACGACCCGGTCGACGGTGCCGTCCTCGAACAGCCACACCTTGGGCGCCATGGCCCACACCTCGATGCCGTTGAGCACCTGTTGGAGGCTCACCACGCGCATGCCCTCGCTCGTCGTCGTCACGTTCGGGTCGGCCTCGAACTCCACCGGCTCGCCGGCCGCGAAGCCGATCGCCGGGGCGACCGAGGTGACGTACTGCTTGGCACGGGCGATATAGCCGGTGTCGGGCATTGCCACCGACTCGTTCATGTCCGTGAAGCCGGGCGCTCCGGCCACCCGCAGCTCCGTCAGATGCCCGGTGAAGCGGTTCACTTTGCTGCGGTCCGCCACGAGGGTGCTGTCGACCTCCGCCGCCACCCGTTCGGTGTCCTCCAGGAAGGCATCGGCCTCGGCGACACTGGCCAAGCGGTCGTAGTTCTTGTTCCGCCTGTCGATCATTACGCTCATGGCGTGCTCCTTGTGAGGGGTCAGAGGCCCGCGAGCGTGAGTGCCGCCGTCGCGACCGTACGGGCGATCGCGGCGGCGTAGTCCGTGTCGTGGTCCTCGTCGAGGAGGGTGTCGCCCGGCAGGTGGTACTGCCGGGTGCCGGTCGCGGGCGTGGTGTCGTCGAAGAAGTTCTCGCAGACGGCGGCAGCCGCCCAACCGCGTTCGTGGAAGCTCGCGTGATCACTCCGTCCGGCGGCCGGGTCGTCGGAACCCGCGAGCGTCTGGAGCGAGAAGCCGGCCGCGACCGCGGGGGCGGCACGGGCGACGAGTCCCCCGAGCGCGCCGGAGGCGCCCACGACCGGGCCGGGGACCGCGGAACCGGTGTGGATCTCCATCGTGCGGGTGCCGCCCCGGAAGCCCGCGATCATGTCCATCTGGAGCACACCGGCGATCCGGTCGCCGGCCGCGGCCGCCGCGCGGGCGTACGCCTTGCTGCCGACGAGGCCCTGCTCCTCGGCGTTGAAGAGCACGAAGCGCACCGTGCGGGTCGGGGCCCGGCCGGCGGCGAGCATCGCGCTCAGACACTCGGCCGCGGCGAGGACCGCCGCCGTGCCACTCCCGTCGTCGTCGGCGCCGGGTGCCGGGTCGACGGCGGGGTCATAGGGGCGCGGCCGGCCGTCGCTGTCGAAGAACTCGCCCCGGGCCGCTGTCGAGTCGAGATGTGCGGTGACGAGTACGGCGGAGTCCGCCGCCGGGACACGGAACTCCGCTTCGACGTTGGCGAGTCTGCGTCCGCGCCAGGAGAACTCATGGCGTCGGACGGTCAGGCCGAGGTCCTGGAGCCGCCCGGCGAGTGCGCTGACGACGAGGGCGTTGTCGGGGCTGGACACGTCACGGCTGCGTACCTTCAGGGGTTCCCCCTCAACGAGCGGGTCGACGCCGGAGATCCGGGCGACATGGCCGCGCATCGCCGCCGGGGTGATGGCGGCGCGGACCGCGGCAAGGGTCTCCGGGGAGGGCTCCCCGTCCGCGAACGCGTCGGCGAGTCCTTCGACTCGGGCCTCGCCCGGCCGGGACAGGAGAGCCGGGTCGGGGAGCAGTCGTTCGGTGTGCCCGGGTTTGGCGTCCGCGCAGTGCAGGTCCTCGACGGGGGTGCCGGCCGCGGCGGCGACATAGACACCGCCCGGGGCCGGGCCGAGCGGGATGACGGAGGGTTGCGGCTCGTCGAGTGCGCTCGCGAGGAAGGCGAACGCCGCCGTGGCGCGCAGGGTGTCCGCCGCGGTCGCCCTGGCGGGCGCGGAGGCGTGGGTGAGCCCTTCCGGGAGCGTCACCGGACGGTCGTCGCGCATCAGGAAGGCGGCGGTCTCCGCCACCTGGCCCCGGAGGTCGGCCGGGAATCCGCCCTGTTCGAGTGCGCTCACGCCGCGCGCGGTCGCCATGACGAGGACGAGTTGAGCGGAGGCCACATGGACCGGCACGACCTCGGCGGTCCGCGCGATCGACTCCACCTCGGCCACACTCCGGCCGGCCGGAAGCTCGATCCGCGCCCAGAACACCGGGCGGCCCTCGACGGCGGCGAGCGTGAAGACCGGGTGTGCGGCGGTGCGCATCCCGGCTTGGTGGGCGAACGCCCGCTCCTCGGGCGCCTCGCCCACGAAGACACACTGACCGGCCGCGACACCCGCGCTCGCCACCGCGTCGTCGAAGAGGGCGCGCGAGTCCTTCGCGCCCCAGTGGAGGAGGCTGTCGTCCGGGAAGCGGTCGGCGAACGCCGTGTGCAGCGCCGCCACCGCGCGGGCGCGGGCGGCCTCCCCGCTGCCCGGGTTCGAGAGGATGCCCTTCCGCATGCCCGTCAGCGCGTCGAGGACCTCGACGACGCGCGGCCGCGGGCGGAGTGTCAGGGAACCGTCGGCCTCGATGCTCGCGTCCGCGAGCGTGTCACCGATGTCGAAGAACAGCACGGCCATCTCGGCGCCTCCGGAAGAGCGCGCGCCCCCGGACCGGCCTCCGCAGTACCCCGGGCCGAGGCCCCTGTCCACGGGGGGGCGTGCAAGGCGGGTCACGGCGGCGTTCGTGCCGCTGTGACGGCCCACCCCTTCCATTGTCGGTGGGGCGCCGCGTTCCCGCATCCTGGGTCGGCTCCCCTCCGCGGCGGCCGGGACGGCGTTCTCCGGTGGTCTCGGACGCGCCGCACCAGCATTTCTGATGCTTCGTCAGGCAGGGACCGGATCGGCGGAGGCCCGCCGACATGCACCCGCTGTACGCGCGTGCAAGTCTGGTACCGGTTCCTCGTTCGAGATCCTCCAGGAGGCACGATCGTGGGCAAGAAACAGAGTCGGCAGAACCGCGGCGCCCGCACCGGCGGCCATGAGCACGGTGCCGCCGCGGAGGCGAAGAAGCCGAAGGCATCGACCCCGCATCCGCCGGAGGAGCAGTCGATGTCGAAGCATGTGGCCCACAAGGCGCAGCGGAAGTTCGGCCACAACTGACCTGCGGGCGCGCCTCAGCCGGGGCTAGGGCGGGTGGTCCTCCCCCTCGTATGCCGCCAGCGCGACCTGGCGGCTCTCCAGCACCTCGCCGAGATCCCCGGGTTCCAGCCGGTCCTGCGCCAGCTTCATACGGGCCGTGGCCTCGACGGAGGCCCAGGCCTGCCGGGCACGCTTGTTGGCCACCCGGCGGCTGTCACCCCGGAGGAAGCCGGCCCCCGCCGCACATCCCGCGGCGGTCAGCGCCACCAACGCCGCGGGGACGCGGGCGTCCGCCGAGGCCAGCCCCGCGGCGCCGGAGACACCCGCGAGCAGCGCCGCCGGAAAGCCCAGTGCGATATCGGCCCTGGCCCAGAAATCGGCTCTGCGGTGGGCGAGGTCCTTCTGCCGTGTCGCCTCCTCGCACAACCGCTCCACCTCGGCGCGCAGCCGACCGGAGGGCTCGTTTCTGGCGGGTGACACGGAGGGTCCGGCAGCGGGAGTGACCATGTCTGGATTCCAACACAGGGGAAACGCAAGGCACTTGTGCGTGCATGCACAGTCTTGCGGGGCGTCCGTGGTGGGCTCCCGACAGATCGGGCGGAGCAGGGCCTGTCGGTGCCGGCCCTTAGGGTGGACGCGGTCGGCCTGATCACCGGCGGACGGGTGGCCGGCCTCGCGCACCCCGAGCCCGAGCAAGGGAGCGGACATGACGAGCGTGCAGGGTACCCACCTGGACCTCCCCACCCCGGACGGTGTCGCCGACGCGTACCTCGCCCACCCCGACGACGGCAGGCCGCGTCCCGGGGTGCTGCTGTACATGGACGTGTTCGGGCTGCGGCCCTCGCTGGAGGAGGCGGCCAGGCGGCTGGCCGGGCACGGCTACACGGTGCTGGTGCCCAACGTCATGTACCGCGCGGGGCGCGCTCCCCTGGTGGATCTGCCCGGCTTCATCGACCCCGGCGAGCGGCCGGAGATCATCGAGCGGCTCCTGCCGCTCGCGCAGGCGCTTTCCCCTGACCTGGCGATGCGGGACGCCGGTGCCTACCTCGACTGGCTGGCCGCCTCCCCGCTGGTCGCCGACGGCCCGATGGGCGCCGCCGGTTACTGCATGGGCGGCGTGCTCGCCGTCCGCACCGCGGCGGCCCACCCCGACCGGGTCGGCGCCGCGGCCGCCTTCCACGCCGGGCACCTGGTCACCGAGGCCGAGGACAGTCCGCACCGGCTCGTCGGCCGCAGCGGGGCGGAGCTGTACTTCGGCCATGCCGACCAGGACCACTCGATGCCGGCCGACCAGATCGCGGTCCTGGAGCGGACCCTGGACGCCGCAGGCGTGCCGTATCGGAGCGAGCTGTACGAGGGCGCACAGCACGGTTACACCCAGAGTGACACCGCCGCGTACAACGCCGAGGCGGATCAGCGTCATTGGCGCAGTCTGCTGGAGCTCTTCGAGCGCCGCCTCTGACCCGGTCCCGCCGTCCCCGCGGGCGCCCGCGCCTCAACCGGCCCTGACCGGCGGGTTCGAGGCGTACGGCCGTCAACTGGAGGGGTCGATCACCCCGTGTTAGCGTGACAGTGTCCGTATCGAAACGGATATTCGCCCGCTTTCCTGGCCTCTCCAGAGGGAGATGGTGACCATGGCGCGGGACCCGTTGTTCCACGCGTCCGGGACCGGCGCCGGGGCCCGGGGCAGCCCCCGGACCGGCGGACACACGGCCGTCGTCGGCGACAGTGTGGACTGGGACGGCCTCCGGCGGCGGATGAGCGGCACGCTGCTGCGGCCCGGAGACGCCGGGTTCGAGAACGCCAGGAAGCTCTTCAACCCGCTCAATGACGACCGGGTGCCCGCGGCGGTGGCGCAGTGCGCGTCGGTGGCCGATGTCCGCGAGGCGGTGCTGGCGGCCGCGCACCGGGTGCCGCTGGCGGCCCGCAGCGGCGGGCACTCCTATGTGGGGTACTCCGCGCCGCCCGGCGGTCTCACCCTCGACCTCCGCCGTCTGTCGGCCGTGCGGGTCCGGCCGGACGGCGCCGCCACGGTCGGCGCCGGCGCGACCCTGGAGGACGTCTACACGGCGCTCGGCCAGGCCAACCGCTGTCTGCCCGGCGGCTCCTGCTTCACCGTCGGCATCGCCGGGGTGGCCCTGGGTGGCGGAATCGGTGTGCTGCAACGGAAGTTCGGGCTCACCTGTGACCACCTGGTGTCCGCCCAGGTCGTCACCGCCGACGGGCGTACGCTGACCGCCTCTGCCACTCAGGAACCGGATCTCTTCTGGGCACTGCGCGGTGGTGGCGGCGGCAACTTCGGGGCCGTCACGGAGTTCACCTTCGCGACCGACCCGGCTCCGGCCCTGACGGTGTTCGTGCTGAGCTTCCCGGCGTCGGCGGGGAACGTGACGAAGGTACTGACCGGATGGCAGCCGTGGATCACGGCCGCGCCGCGCACGCTGTGGGCCAACCTCAACGTGGCGGGCGGCGCCACACCGAGCTGCCGGGTGGCGGGCTGCTTCGTGGGGCCCAGCAGCGCCTGCAACACCCTGCTGAACGACCTGGTCGCGCGCGCCGGGGTACTCCCCACCCAGCGCAGGGTCGAGGACCGCGACTACTTCAAGGCCATGCGCTTCTTCTCCGGCAGCCCCGACCGGCAGTCGTTCGTCGCCTCGTCCCGCGTCCTCGCCACGCCCACCGCCGGCCCCGCCGCCGTCGTCGCCCTGCTCACCGGCCGTCCGGGCATGGCGCTCATCCTCGACGCACTCGGCGGCGCGGTGGCCGACGTGGGCGTCGAGCAGACCGCTTTCCCGCACCGCAAGGCCTTCGCCACCGCACAGATCTACGCGAGCGCGACCACGGCGTCCGAGACCGCGGTGACCCGCAGCGTCGGCCAGGTCGTGGCGGGCCTCGCGGACCTGGGCATCAGGGACGGGTACGTGAACTACATCGACCCGGCCCTCCCCGACTGGGGCACGGCCTACTACGGCCCGAACCTGGACCGTCTGCGCCGGGTCGCGTACGCCTACGACCCGGACCGGGTCTTCGACTTCCCCCAAGCGGTCACCCGGGCGTGACCTGCGGCCCCGGCGACGCACCGGCTCCCCCGCCGGCCGGTTCCGGCGCGGGGCCGGCCGTGTCCCGCCCGGAGTTCGACGCGCTGTTCGCCACGCTCCGTACGTGGGGCCGCTGGGCCGCCGCCGACCGCGGCGCCTGGAACCGGGTGACGCCGGACCGGGTGCGGCGGGCCACCGGGCTGGTCCGGTCCGGCACCGTGGTCCCGCTGGCGCGCCCCTGGGACACCGCGCCCGGCCCGGACAACCCCAGGCCCGCCCTGCACCACATGTCCGACCTCGGTGACGTCGAGGCTCCGGAGCCCGCCACGTACAAGGACTTCATCGGGGTCGACTACCACGGCAAGGCGGTCAGTCATCTGGACGCGCTGTCCCATGCCGCCTATCGCGGGCAGCTCTACGACGGCCGCGCGGCGCAGGAGTGCGTGGACGCCGGAGGGGCGCGGTTCGGTGCCGTGTCGGCGCTGGGCCCGCTGGTGACCAGGGGGGTGCTCCTGGATCTGCCCACCGTGCTCGGGGTGGCCTGGCTGGAGCCCGGACGGGCCGTGCACGCGGCGGAGCTCGTGGCCGCGGAGCGGGCGCTCGGGGTGACGGTCGGCGAGGGCGATGCGGTGCTGCTGCGGTCCGGCGGTCTCCGCCGTCGTCGGGAGCGGGGTGCCTGGGACACCGGCGCGGCGAGCGCGGGGCTGCATGTGGACGCCATGCCGCTGCTGGCCGAGCGCGGGATCGCGCTGCTCGGCGGCGACGGCGACAGCGATGTGCGGCCCTCGCCGGTGGACGGTGTGCACTCTCCGGTGCATGCGCTGGCGCTCGCCGCGATGGGGGTGCCGCTGCTGGACAACCTCGACCTGGAGGCGCTGTCCGCGGCGAGCGCCGAGACGGGCCGTTACGCGTTCCTCCTCGTGGTGGCGCCGCTGAACATCCCCGGCGGCACCGGCTCACCGGTCAGTCCGGTCGCGGTGCTGTGACGACCGGGCGGTCAGCGGGACCCCTGCCGGACGACCGGTTGAAGGGCAGGTCACGGCCATGATCACCGCTGGTGGCGGGTGGTGGTCCCGGTCCCGGGCGGACCGCGGGACGGGCTCGGGAACGCCTCGGCCGCCCGGCTCCCTTCCGGGGCAGCGGCCGGTTCCGCCAGAAGTACAAAGCTCTACAATTGGATCAAATGAGACAGCTGCTCCGACGTACGGGTGGCCCTCGCGGCATGCACCCCTGTGGGAAGTGATTGGGATGGGGCTGGCGGGAGAGGGCAACGGTCCCGCACGCGCCCGTGAGCAGTTCCTTGGGGGTGGGCCGGTCGAGGGAGCGGTCCGGGGTTCGATCCTGGATTCCTGGCAGCGGTCGCGGTCGCTGGGTCTCACACCGGAGCGCTGCGAGCTTCCCTACAGCCAGGATCTCGATCTGGACGGCCGGCTCGTCCGTGCCGCGGCGCCCGTACTGGACCGGCTGCAGGCCCGGTTCGCGGGCCGGCAGATGAATGTGTCACTCGCCGACGGGCGCGGCGCGGTGCTGCAACGCCGGTTCGGCGAGGCCTCGCTCGTCCGGCGCCTGGCCCCGATCCAGAGCGTCCCCGGCTTCGTCTTCGCCGAGCGGTTCGGCGGGACCAACGGCATCGGGCTGGCGCTCGCGGAACGGCAGCTGATCAATGTCTACGGGGCCGAGCACTTCGCCGAACGCTCGCAGTCCAGCGCCTGCTCGGCCGTTCCCGTCCGGGACCCGCTCAGTGGGCGCATCGAGGGCGTCCTCTGCCTCGGCTATCCGCTCACCGACGCGGACACCGCGCTGAACACCGTGATCCGCAGGGCGGCCGGGGCCATCGAGCGGCGGCTGCTGGAGCAGAGTTCGGCGCGGGAGCGGGCCCTGCTGGAGGCCTACCTCGACGCCAGGCGCCGTGCGCCGGGCGGTGGGACGCGCGGCAACGGGCAGCTGGGCGAGCTCGCCGAGAGCGGCCTGGACTGGCGGGACCAGATGATCCTGAAGGAGAAGGCCACCGAACTGATCACCTCGGCCCAGCGCGCCGCGGTCGAGGTGCCGCTGCCCGGCGGGCGGCACGTCACCCTGCTCAGCCGCCCCGTGACCACCGCCTCCGGGGTGGAGGGCCTGGTCGTCGAAGCGGTCCTGCCCGCGGCCCACCAGCGGGTCGCCGTGCCCGCCGACGCCGGGACGCCCGCCGCGCCGCTCGCGGAGCCGGCGCTCGCATCCGCCGCCCCGCCGCCGGAGCACCTTCCGGACGCCGTGCCCGGCCGGGCGGTCACGACCGCGCGGACGCCGGACGCCGCCGGGCCGCCCGGCTCCGAGGGAGACAGCGCGTCCGACGGTGCGGCCAGTGGGCTGGTGCTGGTGGGCGAGCCGGGGGTGGGGAAGTACGCCGTGGCGGCGCGGCGCCGGCTGGAGCTGCTGTCCGAGGCCAGCACCCGCATCGGCACCACCCTGGACGTGAGCCGTACCGCCCGGGAGCTGGCCGAGATGGCGGTGCCGCAGCTGGCGGACTTCGTGACCATCGACCTGTCCGAGGCGGTGCTGCGCGGTGAGGAGCCGACCGACCCCCGCTCCGGTCTGCACCGCACGGTGGTCCACGGCATCCGCGACGACTGCCCCTTCTACCCGGCCGGCGCGCCGGTGGATCTCCGTCCCTCCACGCCCCAGCTCCGCTGTCTGGCCGCCGGGGAACCGGTCCTGGAGCCCGAGCTGCGGACGGCCGGCGGGTGGATCGCCCAGGACCCCGAGCACGCCCGGCGGCTTCTGGGCCATGACGTCCACTCCCTCATCGCCGTTCCGCTCCTCGCGCGGGGGATCGCCCTGGGCGTGGCGAGCTTCTACCGCTCGGCGGACCCGGCGCCGTTCGGGGACGACGACCGTTCGCTGGCCCAGGAACTCGCCACCCGTGCGGCCATCTGCATTGACAACGCCCGCCGTTACACCCGCGAGCACACCATGGTCCTGGCGTTGCAGCGCAGCCTGCTGCCGCACAGCTTCCCCGAGCAGAACGCCGTCGAGGTGGCCTACCGCTATATGCCCGCCGAGTCCGGGGTCGGCGGGGACTGGTTCGATGTCATCCCCCTGTCCGGCACCCGTATCGCGCTGATCGTCGGGGATGTCGTCGGTCACGGGATGCATGCCGCCGCCACCATGGGCCGGCTGCGGATCGCCGCGCGCAACTTCGCCGAACTGGACCTCGGCCCGGACGAGGTCCTCAGCCACCTCGACCGGCTCGTGGGGCGCCTCGACCTGGACGAGGACACCGCGGAGGACCGCGCCGACAGCCCCGGCATCATCGGCGCCACCTGCCTGTACGCCGTCTACGACCCCACCTCCCAGCAGTGTGTGATGGCCCGGGCCGGGCACCCGCCGCCCGCGCTCGTGCGCCCGGACGGCACCGTTGCCTTCCCCGACCTCCCCGCGGGCCCTCCGCTGGGCCTGGGCGGGCTCCCGTTCGAGACCGCCGCCTTCCACCTCCCCGAGGGCAGCCAGCTCGTCCTCTACACCGACGGGCTGCTCCAGGACCGCGACCGCGACTTCGACACGGCCCTCGACGAGCTGCGCCAGGCCGTGGCACACCCGGACCGCTCACCCGAGGACACCTGTGAGGCCGTGGTCCGGTCCGTGGTGCCGCACCGCCCCACCGACGACATCGCCCTGCTCGTCGCCCGCACCCACGCCCTGGACCCACGGCGGATCGCCACCTGGGACCTGCCGGCCGACCCCGCCCGGGTCTCCGGCATCCGCGCCGCCGTGACCGGACGGCTGGCCGCGTGGGGACTGGACGAGGCCGTCTTCGCCACCGAGCTGCTGCTCAGCGAGCTGGTCACCAACGCCATCCGCTACGGCGCCGAGCCCATCCAGGTACGGCTGCTGCATGACCGCACGCTGATCTGCGAGGTCTCCGACGCCGGCAGCACCGCCCCGCATCTGCGTCATGCGGCCACCACCGACGAGGGCGGCCGCGGCCTGTTCCTCGTCGCGCAGCTCGCCCAGGCCTGGGGCACCCGCTACACCGCCGACGGCAAGGTCATCTGGGCCGAGTGCGCCCTGGAGGCGCCCGCCGCGCAGCTCGGCGCCGCCATGGCCGCCTTCGACGACATTCCCGCCATCTGACAGCCCATCCGGCATCACGGGCAAAGCGGGCCTTAGCATGACGGGCACCGGGCCGGGGCGCTGACGCGACGCCAGGACCGCCCGCCCCGGCGCCCGCACCACCGCGCAGCGTCCAGCAGCAGTGACCTTCCGTCGGGAGGAACCACGAGGCCGGCCCCTGGAGAAGTCCGTGCAGCACGCTCCTGACAGCACCGCTCCCCCACGCCACGGCACGGAGCCGCTCGTCCGTATCCGCGGTCTCGGCAAGCGGTTCGGCGGCACCCTCGCACTGGACGCGGTCGACCTCGACATCCACGCCGGCAGCGTCCTCGCCCTGCTCGGCCCCAACGGCGCCGGGAAGTCCACTCTCATCAAGGTGCTCGCGGGCGTCCACCACGCGGACCACGGCGAGGTGACCGTGGCCGGACATCCGCTCGGCACCGAAGCGGCCGCCCGCACCATGGCCTTCATCCACCAGGACCTGGGACTGGTCGAGTGGATGACGGTCGCCGAGAACATCGCCCTGGGCACCGGCTACCCACGCCGCGCCGGCCTGCTGTCCTGGCGGCGGACCCGCGAACGGTGCACCGCGGCCCTGGACCTGGTCGCCGCGCACCTCGACCCCCGCACCGTCCTCGGCGACCTCCCGCGCGCCGAACGGTCGTTGGTGGCCATCGCCCGCGCCCTGGCCACCCGTGCCGCACTCCTCGTCCTGGACGAGCCGACCGCCAGCCTCCCGGCGGCGGACTGCACCCGGCTCTTCGAGGTGCTCCACACGCTGCGCGACCAGGGGCACGGCCTGGTCTTCGTCACCCACCGGCTCGACGAGGTGTACAAGGCCGCCGACGCCTTCGCCGTCCTCCGCGACGGCCGCCTCATCAGCCACGGCCCGCTCGCCGGGCACAGCCCCGCCCGGCTGGTGCACGACATCGTGGGCGAGGAACCGGCCGGCCTCCGCTTCGCGCCCGCCACCGGGCAGGCCGTGCTGAACCTCGACGGCGTACGGACCGGGAACACCGCACCGGTCAGCCTGGAACTGCGCGCCGGGGAGATCCTCGGCATGGTGGGTCTCACCGGCGCCGGGCACATGGAACTGGGCCGCGCGCTGGCCGGTGCTCTGCCGGTCGCCGGTGGACAGGCCCGGCTCAACGGCCGGCCGTACGCACCGGCCTCGGTCGCCGACGCCGTGCGCCGCGGCGTCGGCTTCGTGACGAGCAACCGTCAGGAGGAGGGCTGCGCCGCCGAACTGACCGTACGGGAGAACTTCCTGGCCAACCCCCGCGCGGACGGGCGGCCGGCCCTGCACTGGATCAGCCCCCGGCGGGAGCGGGCCCAGGCCAGGGCCCTGGCCGAGCGTTTCTCGGTGCACCCCCGGGACAGCGAGGTGCCGATCGCCACGCTGTCCGGGGGCAATCAGCAGAAGGTCATGGTCGGGCGGTGGCTCCGGACGCGGCGCAGTCTGCTGATCCTCGAAGAGCCGACCGCCGGGGTGGACATCGGCGCCAAGACAGCGGTCCACCGGCTGCTGCGCGACGCGCTGGCCGAGGGCCTGGCCGTGCTGCTCCTCTCCACCGACTTCGAGGAGGTCGCCCACGTGTGCCACCGCGCCCTGGTGTTCGTCCGCGGGGCGGTGACGGAGGAGCTGGGCGGCGAGGCCCTGACGGTCACCGCGCTCGCCCGCGCCTCCTCCGCCATGGCCGCGCTCACGGGGGAGACGAGGAGACCATGACGCCCTCCCCGCATTCCCCGCCGGTCCGCCGGCTGGGGCACCTCGTCGGCGCCTACGGCCTCCTGGCCCTCGCCGCCCTGCTGTTCCTGGCCTTCTCGCTCGCCCTGCCGGACACCTTTCCCACCCTGGACAACATCTCCGAGATCCTGTCCAACCAGTCGATCCCCGCGCTCCTCGCGCTCGGCGCGACGCTGCCCATCGTCACCGGCAACTTCGACCTCTCCATCGGCTACGGTCTCGGCCTCGCGCATGTGATGACGATGCAGCTCGTCGCGCAGGAGGCGTGGCCCTGGCCGCTGGCCTGTCTCGTGGTGGTCGCCGGCGGGGCGGTCGTCGGCATCTTCAACGGTGTCGTCGTCGAGTTCGCGAAGATCAACTCGTTTATCGCCACCCTCGGCACCGGCAGCATCCTCTACGCCCTCACCGGCTGGGTCACCAACGGGGCCCGGATCATCCCCGGCCCGCAGGGCCTGCCGGCCGCGTTCACCGACCTCTACGACTCCCGGTTCCTGGGTCTGCCGGTGTCCGCCTTCTACGTCCTCGCCCTCACCGCCGTGCTGTGGCTGCTCCTGGAACGGCTGCCGCTCGGCCGCTACCTGTACGTCATCGGGTCCAACCCCCGCGCCGCCGAACTGCTGGGCATCCCCGTCCGGCGCCATGTCGTCCAGGCCTTCGCCGGATCGGGCCTGGTCGTCGGTGTCGCCGGGGTCCTGCTCGCCACCCAGCAGCGCATCGGCAACCCCAGCGTCGGCCTGGACTATCTGCTGCCCGCCTTCGTCGGTGCGCTGCTCGGCTCCACCGCGATCCGGCCCGGCCGCCCGAACGCGCTGGGCACCCTGGTCGCCGTCGTCGTCCTCGCCATCGGCCTCGCCGGAATCGGCCAGTTCGGCGCCCAGTTCTGGGTCACTCCGCTGTTCAACGGCGCCACCCTGCTCCTCGCCGTCGGCATGGCCGGATACGCGGCGCGCCGGCAGCTGCGCCACCGGCGGGCCGAGCCACCCCGGACGCCCAAGGACCTCTCCAGGGCCGCCTCGTGAGGTGCCGTCACCGCGCCGTCCCACCAGGAGCGGCCGTGCAGCAGCACCGCAGGACCGCCCTGAGCAGCGCCGTCGCCGTGGCGTTGGCGGCCGCCGTCCTCGCCGGCTGTGAGCGCGGCGCCTCGACCGGTGGCGGGCCGTCCCCGAGCGGTCCGGTCACGGACGGCTGTCCCGCCGTACTGGCGGGTGCCGAGAGGGCCGTGCGACGGGCCATGACGACCCATCCCGCCGGGCACGGTCCCACCCGCGGGCCCCGCGCGGTCCCCGGCAAGCGCGTCGTCTATGTCGCCCAGACCATGACCAACCCGGGGGTCGCGGGCGCCGCCAACGGGGTGCGGGAAGCCGCGAAGGTCCTCGGCTGGGATGTCCGGGTGATCGACGGCCAGGGCACCCCGGCCGGCATCCAGGCGGCCTTCAGCCAGGCCCTCGCCCTCCGGCCCTCGGGCATCGTGATCGGCGGCTTCGACCCCGAGCTGACGTCGCAGCAGGTCGCCAGGGCCGGCGCACGGCACACTCCGCTCGTCGGCTGGCACGCGGTCGACGCCCCCGGCCCCAGCAGGGACCCCGCGCTCTTCAGCAACGTCACCACCCGGGTCCAGGACGTCGCGCGGATCAGCGCGGACTGGGTCATCGCGCACTCCCACGGCCGTGCCGGAGCCGTCGTGTTCACGGATGCCTCGATCCCGTTCGCCAGGAACAAGTCCCAACTGATCAAGAAGGGACTGGCCACCTGCCCGGGTGTGCGGCTGCTGGCGGAGGAGAACATCCCGATCCCGGACACCAGCAGCCGGACTCCCCAGCAGGTCTCCTCGCTGCTCTCCCGTTTCGGGGACCGGTGGACCCACTCGGTCGCCATCAACGACGTGTACTTCGCGGATGCCGCGCCGGCCCTGCGCGCGGCCGGTAAGAAGGGTGCCGGCGCCCCCTTCAACATCGGCGCGGGCGACGGCGACCCCTCCGCTTTCCAGCGCATCGACAGCGGGCAGTTCCAGGCGGCCACCGTCCCCGAGCCGCTCTCCCAGCAGGGCTGGCAGATCCTCGACGAGTTCAACCGCGCCTTCTCCGGCGCGTCTCCCAGCGGCTATGTCGCCCCCGTCCACATCTCCACGGCCGCCAACAGCCGCGGACGCACGACCTGGGACCCGCCCGGCTACCGTGCCGCGTACCGGAAGGTCTGGGGTAAGTAGGCCCGGGGGCACAGCTCTCTCAGGTGTCCTCCGGAGCCTGCCGCCACCGGCCGGGGCGGTGTCCGGCGTGGCCGGACTACCAGCAATTCTCCTAGTTCCGTCCCCTGGGCCTTGTCGGCCTTCCGAAGGTGCGGTGAAGCTGTCGGGCGGGCGGTGGTTCGCCCCGGTGGGAAAGGCTGCTGCTGACGCGGCACCGCTGCCCCGGTGTCCGGACGGCGGAGCGTCCGCGGTCGCGCCGGCCCGTCCGTTCCCACCGCGGCCGACGGCAGCTCCCCCTCCGGCCTCCGCGGTGAAGACACCTGACCGGGGCGAGCCACGACCGCGCACCAGGACTCCGCGCGGCGGCCACTCGGAAGTTCTTCGTGGGAGCCGACACGGAAGAGGGACGGCGTGGTCGCTCAACAGACACTGTCCGACGGCGGCAGGGCCGGGCACAGGGAGCCGAGGGCGTACCGGCGGCGGGTGCCGCAGCCGCTGCCGCTCACCCTGGACGGCATGTTCACCAGCATCGCCGGCAGCTTCCCGATGGCCAGAGCCGTCCAGGAGGGGCGGCACCACCTGACCTACGGCGAAGCCGAGAACCGGGCCGTGCAGTTGGCGTCGGCGCTGGTGCGCGGCGGAGTGCAGCTGGGCGACCCGGTGATCATCCACTGCGCCGACCACCGGCAGGCGGTGGTGGCCCAGCTGGCGGTGCTGAAGGCCGGAGGGGTGTGCGTACCCCTCCCCGCGGCGTCGCGCGGTGCGCGGCTCGACCGGATCACTCGGATCAGCGGGGCCCGGGTGGTGCTGTGCAGCACCGTGACCCGCCCGGTGTGGAGCTACCGGCTGATGTCCTGGGTGCTGGACGACCCGGCCACCTGGAGCGGGATCGCCGCCCAGCGGCCGGACCGCTCGCTGCCGCGTTCCGGACACACCGAAGCCGCCTACCTGCTGGTCTCCGCCGCGGACCGCCAGGGGGTCAGCGGCTATCTCACCGACCATCGCGCGTGGCAGCAGACGCTGTCCGCGAGGATTCGCCGGGTCGGCGGTGCGCACGGCGGGGTGACCGTGCACCATTCTCCGGTCCGCGCCACGACACTGCCCGCGATGTGGTGGGCGTTCGCCTGCGGCGGCACTCTCCACGTGCCGTCCCGCCACGGCGGTGCCACCAGCGCAGCTGCTCCGGAGCGGCATGCCGCCGCGGTGTTCGGCCCGGAGGAGTACGGGCGGCTCCTGCGGTCCCTCGGCGGGGCCTCCCACCCCGACTCCCGGCGGCTGACCGTGCTCATCGGCGGCCCCTGTCCGCGCGCGGTGATCGACCGGCACTTCGAGGTGCTGCCCCGGGCACCGCTGTGGGTGGAGTTCGCCGCCGCGGACGGCGCCATGCCCTGGACGGTCCAGGAATTCGGCCCCGGCGGCCCCAGGCCGGAGCATCTCGGAGCGAGCCGTCCGGTGCCCGGCGTCCAGGTGCAGGTGGTGGCCCCGGACGGCAGCCCCGTACCGGCCGGACAGACCGGTGAGGTCTGTGCCAGGGGGACGTCCCTGCCCTACGGCAGCATCCGCAGCGCGGACGGGGCCTGCCTGGCCGAGGACACCGCGCCGGTGCTGGCTTCCGGCAGGCTCGGGCGCTGGAGGCACGACGGCACGCTGGAGTTCTGCGACCCGCCCCCTCCCGGCGCCGTTCCACCGGGCCGTCCCCGACCGGCAATTCCCTAGAGTTCCCCCGCCGGGCTGGCTCCCTCTCACCGGTCCGTGCTGGGCTGTGGCTGTTATCGGGCTCGGTCCACACCGCGTCCCGCTTCCCGAACCCGACCGGAGTCCCCGGTCCACGACGGCCGCCCGTCGTACCCGGTGCGGCCCCCGCCTCGCACGGGCTCGGAGCGCGGCGCCCCAGTGGCCACCAACAGCAACGGAGGAGTCATGGTGTACGAGCCGAAGGCGCCGGTGATCCCCTACAAACGCACCTGCCCTTTCGATCCGGCGGCCGACTACGCCCGGCTGCGCGAGGAGGACCCGATCAGCCCGGTGGCCTTCGAGCTGGCGCCGCGCGAGAAGGACGGCTGGCTGGTCACCCGGCATGACCACATCCGCCAGATCATGACGGACCCGCGCTTCAGCCACCGCAGCGAGCTGCTGGCGCTGGTGCACGCGCCGCCGTTCCCCGTCGAGGACTACTCCCCCGAGCCGTCCGCGCCGGGAAACTTCGTGCGGATGGACGCTCCGGAGCACACCCGGTACCGGCGGCTGCTGACCGGCTTCTTCACCGTACGCAAGATCCAGCAGTACGAGCCCACGCTGGCACGCATCATCGACGGTGTGCTCGACGACATGGCCGCGATGGAGCCTCCGGTGGACCTGGTGAAGGTCTTCGCGGAGAAGATCCCCGCCAGGTCGACCTGCTCCATCATGGGGGTGTCGGAGAGCGATCTGGCAGCCCTGGCGGAGCACTTCGCCGTCATCATGGGGATCGACTACACCCTCGACGAGTTCCTCCACCACAGCTCCGCGCTCACCGCGACGCTGGAGCGGATGATGGCCGAGCGGTTCGCCGGCGATCCGGCTGATGACCTGCTGGGTCAGCTCATCGCGACCGGTGAGCTGACCGAGGAGGAGATGTTCAACATCGCCTGGATCGCCATCGGCGGTGCGCTGGACACCACTCCCAACATGTTCGCGCTGGGCACCTTCGCACTGCTGGAGCACCCCGAGCAGCTGGCGAAGGTGCGGGAGCGGCCGGAGCTGATGGAGAACACCGTCGAGGAGCTGCTGCGCTATCTGACGATCTCTCACTTCGGGGCGAGCCGGGTGGCGCTGGAGGATGTCGAGATCGACGGCAGGACCATCAAGGCCGGTCAGACGGTGGTGCTGTCGCTGCCGTCGGCCAACCGCGATCCACGGTACTTCGAGAACGCGGACGCGTTCGACATCGACCGCCCGTCGCGCCGGCATCTG
Source organism: Streptomyces sp. NPDC001219 (assembly GCF_053597915.1). NCBI lineage: Bacteria > Bacillati > Actinomycetota > Actinomycetes > Kitasatosporales > Streptomycetaceae > Streptomyces > Streptomyces sp. NPDC001219. Next base: position 18,593 of record NZ_JBSFJF010000092.1, read on the forward strand.
GCCTTCGGCTTCGGCATCCACCAGTGTCTCGGGCAGCACCTCGCGCGGGCGTCGCTGCGGATCGGCTTCCAGAAGCTGTTCGACCGCTTTCCGGATCTGCGCCTCGCGATGCCCGCCGAGCAGGTGCCGCTGCGGGAGACCGCGATGCACTACGGCGTGTACGAACTCCCTGTGACCTGGGGCTGATTCCGCGGGCGGGCTCGCCGCGGCAGGCCCGCCGTCCCGTGGCCGCAGTCCGCTCATCGATCACCGGCGTGGTGGCAGACCTCCCCGCCTCCGTATCCGAGGAACTCCATTGGATGACTCCGTGCCCGCCCAGCGCAGTACTCCCCCGCGGCCGCTGTCCGCACCTACCGGCCCGGCTCACGGTCGTGAGGCCGTGGACACCGCCGCGGCGAGACCGGTGCGCTTCGGCGCGTTGGGCACCTCGTCCTTCGGAGGGCGGCGGGTGCTGCCGGCGATGACGGCCTGCCCGCAGACCGAACTCGTCGCGGTGGGCGGCCGCAGCCCGGAGCGCGCACAGCGGTTCGCCGACCGGTTCGGCTGCGCCGGCTCCTCCATGACAGCACTCCTGGAACGCGACGACATCGACGCCGTGTACATCTCCCTGCCGCCGTCCCTGCACGGCGAATGGGCGGCCCGCGCGCTGCACGCGGGCAAGCACGTACTGGTCGAGAAGCCGATCGCCACAACGGCCGCCGAGGCCCGTGCGGTGGTGAGGCTGGCCGAGGACCGTGACCTGGTGCTGCGGGAGAACTTCATGTTCCTGCACCATCCGCAGCATGACGCGGTCGCGGCCCTGGTCGCCGAGGGACGGCTCGGAGAACTGCGCTCCTTCCGCGGCGCGTTCTGCTTTCCGCCGTTGCCTGCGGAGGACATCCGGTATGTGCCCGGTCTCGGTGGCGGGGCGCTCCTCGACGCGGGGGTGTATCCGCTGCGGGCGGCCGCGATGCTGCTGGGTCCCGGGCTGCGGGTGGCGGGCGCCACGGCGCGGGTGCGGGAGTCCGACGGGCTCGACCTGTCGGGCCAGGCGCTGCTGGTGTCCCCGTCCGGCGTGCCGGCCAGCGTCGAGTTCGGCTTCGAGCACACCTACGGTTCGTCCTACTCCCTGTGGGGCGAGGGGGCGAGGCTCACGGTGGGCCGGGCGTTCACCCCGCCGGCCGGGTACCAGCCGGAGCTGGTGCTGGAGGAACAGGACCATGTCGAGAGGTTCACGCTCCCGGCGGCGGACCAGCTCAACGGGTCGCTCGCCGGGTTCGCCGCGGCCGTGGCCGCCGGTGGCGCCGCGGCCTCGCCCCGGGAGGCCCGGTGGCGGCAGGACGCGGTCGCCATGATGGAACTGGTCGACGCGGTCCGCGCGCAGGCCGTGGCGGTGACCGTCGAGGGGTAGCGATGGACCGGCAGGGGCGCCGCCCAGCGGCGGACCGGCAGGGGCCCCGAGGTGGCGCCAGGTGCTGCCTAGCGGGCGCCCGGGAAGTCCAGTGCGCCGGGGGTGACGGCCGGGACGAGGCCCTCGGCGGCGGCCCTGCCGAGCAGTTCCCGCACCGCCGCGTATCCGTCCTCGCCGAGGTCGGCGGTGTAGGCGTTCACATACAGCCCGATGTGCTGCTCGATCACGTCCGGGGCCATCTCCTGGGCGTGCTCCCGGACATAGGGACGGGATGCCGACGGGTTGTCCCAGGCGAAGCGGACCGAGTCGGCGGCAGCGCGGGCCACCGCACCGAGCTGTTCCGCTCCGAGGTCCCTTCTGGCGACGATCGCGCCGAGCGGGATCGGCCGGCCGGTGTCGGCCTCCCACTCCTCGCCCATGTCGGCGAGGCGGTGCAGCCCGTACCGCTGGTAGGTGAAGCGGGCCTCGTGGATGACGAGCCCCGCGTCGGCCGCGCCGTCCCGGACCGCGGGCATGATCTCGTGGAAGGGCAGCACCACGATGTCCCCCACTCCGCCCGGCACGGCCCGCGCCGCCCACAGGCGGAACAGCAGATACGCGGTCGAGCGCACGCCGGGCACCGCGATCCTCCGCCCCGCCAGCCACTCCGGCCCGGAGCCGGCCGGGCCGTCCTCGGACCGGGTGAGGACCAGGGGACCGCAGCCACGGCCCAGTGCGCCGCCGCACGGCAGCAGCGCGTACTCGTCCAGCACATACGGCAGGGAGGCATAGGAGATCTTGAGCAGATCCGCACCGCCGCGTTCCGCGAGGCCGTTGGTGACGTCGATGTCCGCGAGGGTCACCGCGAGTCCGGGAGCCTCCGGAAGCAACCCGTGCGTCCAGGCATGGAACGCGAAGGTGTCGTTGGGGCACGGTGAGTGCGCGATCGTCAGCCGCTGGGCCATGGGTCCCCTCCGGGGCTCGCTCGGGCTGTCGGCGCGGGGTTCCGGCGCCGTACCCACCAGCAAACCCGTTGTAGGTATGGGGATTTCCCCAGAGTGGCCTCGGCGAGTATGAGAGGGGCCGTCGGCGTCGCCGTGTCGGACTGTCACCCCTGTGCCGGTCCGGCCGGGTGGCACGGGCGGCAGACCGGCTCCCGCAGATCCGCGCGCGCCTTGCCTCACCTCGTCCGACCGGCCCTGCGACGGAGTGGCGAATGTGCAGCCGTCGCAGGTCTCCCGGGCCACGCCCGGAGGAATTCACTGAGGCGATGGCGTCAGCGCCTGAGAGCACTTTTCAGCCAGGGTCAAGCACTGAGGAAGGTAGTTGGGGATGGACGCAGGACTCAAGCGTGAGCTGGAGGAGAAGGTCTGGGCGGGAGAGCGGCTGTCCCGCGAGGACGGTATCGCCCTCTACGAGTGCGACGATCTGGCCTGGCTGGGCGGTCTCGCCCACGAGGTGCGGACACGCAAGAACGGCGACGTCGTGCACTTCAACGTCAACCGTCACCTCAACATGACGAACGTGTGCACCGCGTCGTGCGCCTACTGCTCCTTCCAGCG
>NZ_JBSFJF010000093.1:0-21431 GCF_053597915.1 Streptomyces sp. NPDC001219
GGTTGATAGGCCAGATATGGAAGCCCGGTAACGGGTGGAGTTGACTGGTACTAATAGGCCGAGGGCTTGTCCTCAGTTGCTCGCGTCCACTGTGTGGTTCCCGGGTTGCGAACAGTCGCAATCGCTGGTTGAACCAAGTTTCACTCTTTAACTAAAAAGTGTGCTTGTTCGCTAAGTGTCGATTTCCCGCTCTGCGGGGCGGCCCGATAGTGTTTCGGTGGTCATAGCGTTAGGGAAACGCCCGGTTACATTCCGAACCCGGAAGCTAAGCCTTTCCGCGCCGATGGTACTGCAGGGGGGACCCTGTGGGAGAGTAGGACGCCGCCGAACAATCTTTCAGGACCCTTGGTCCCAGCGTTCACGCTGGGACCAAGGGTCCTTTTTGTTTTTCCGAAGCGCGCCGAACTGGTCGGTGCGTGAGAATGAATGCAGTACCGAAGACAGGAGTCACGTCGATGTCCACCAACTCTTCCGACGATCGTTCGGAGCGCCGACCGCAGCGGCGCGATGACGGTGACCGCGGTGGTTTCCGACGTGACGACCGCGGTCCGCGCGGTGACAACCGGGGCGGTGACCGCGGGGGTTACCGTCGCGATGACCGTCGCGATGACCGTCCGTCCGGTGGTGACCGTGGGGGATTCCGCGGTGGGGACCGGCGGGATGACCGTGGCGGGCCCCGTGGTGGCGACCGTCGCGATGACCGTGGTGGATTCCGCGGGGGCGACCGGCCGTCCGGTGGCGACCGTGGGCCGCGTCGGGATGACGAGCGGGGCGGCGGTTTCCGGCGTGAGGAGCGGGGCGGGGATCGCCCCGGGTTCCGTCGTGATGACCGTCCGTCCGGTGGTGACCGGGGCGGGTACCGCGGTGGCGACCGTCGCGATGACCGTGGTGGTGACCGCGGTGGATTCCGTAGGGACGACCGTCCCTCGGGTGGTGACCGTGGTGGGTTCCGTCGTGATGACCGTCCGTCCGGTGGCGACCGGGGCGGGTACCGCGGTGGCGACCGGCGGGACGATCGTGGTGGTGACCGCGGTGGGTTCCGTAGGGACGACCGTCCGTCCGGTGGCGACCGCGGTGGGTTCCGTGGTGGCGAGCGTCGGGACGACCGTGGGGGCGATCGCGGTGGATTCCGTCGTGATGAGCGTTCCTCCGGTGGCGACCGGGGTGGGTACCGCGGTGGCGACCGGCGGGACGACCGTCGTGACGACCGGCGGGATGACCGTGGTGGGTTCCGTCGTGATGACCGTCCGTCCGGTGGCGACCGTGGGGGATTCCGCGGTGGCGACCGGCGCGATGACCGGGGTGGCGACCGTGGTGGGTTCCGTAGGGACGACCGGGGGCCGCGTCGGGATGACCGGGGTGGGTTCCGGCGGGATGACGAGCGTGGGGGGCGTCGGCCTTACGGCGGTGGCCGGGGGCGCGATGACCGGCGGGACGACCGTCGGGATGACCGGCGGGACCGGGACCGGGAGCCGATCAAGCGGCTGCCGATTCCGGAGGACGTCACCGGTGACGAGATCGACAAGGACGTGCGTCAGGAGCTGCTGAGCCTGCCGAAGACGCTCGCCGATGACGTCGCCAAGAACCTGGTGATGGTGGCGAGGCTGCTGGACGAGGACCCGGAGCAGGCGTACGGGTACTCGCGGGTGGCGCTGCGGCTGGCGTCCAGGGTCGCGGCGGTGCGGGAGGCCGCGGGCTTCGCGGCGTACGCGGCCGGCAAGTACAGCGAGGCGCTGGCGGAGTTCCGGGCGGCGCGGCGGATGACCGGCAGCGTGGAGCTGTGGCCCGTCATGGCGGACTGCGAGCGGGGTCTCGGGCGTCCGGAGAAGGCGATGGCCATGGCCGGTGAGCCCGAGGTGCAGAAGCTCGACAAGGCCGGCCAGGTCGAGATGCGGCTGGTCGCGGCGGGTGCCCGGCGGGACATGGGCCAGGCGGACGCGGCCGTGGTGACGCTCCAGAGCCCGGAGCTCGCGTCGAGTGCGGTGCACCCGTGGACCGCGCGGCTGCGGTACGCGTACGCCGACGCGCTGCTGGAGGTCGGGCGCGAGGACGACGCACGCGACTGGTTCGCGCGGGCGCTGGAGGCCGACCAGGGCGGCACGACGAACGCCTCGGACCGGCTCGCGGAGCTGGACGGCGTGGACTTCACCGACGCGCTGGAAGAGGATGACGAGCTGGGTGAGGCCGAGGCCGAGGCCGAGACCGAGGCCGGCGGCGCGGCGGACGAGCCGGGCTCCGCGAAGGAGTGAGCCGGCCGTCGGTGTGATCCGGCGTACGGCATGACGAAGGGCGGGACCCCGTGGTGGGGTCCCGCCCTTCGGCGTAGGGGGAGGGGTCAGGAGGCCGGTGCGTAGGGGGCGATCGGGTTGCGGAGGGTGCCGATGAGCTGGAGGGCGCCCGCCGGGTCCTGGAGGTCGACCATCTCCTGGTTGTTGCGCAGCTGGAGGCGGTTGAGGCAGGAGAGCGCGAACTCGTCGGTGAACAGGTCGTAGCGCTCGAACTTCTCGGCGAGGTGGGGGTTGGCCGCCTGGTAGTCGGTGACGCAGGAGGCGACCGTGCGCCAGAAGGTGTCCTCGTCGAGGACGCCCTGGTCGTCGAGGGTGCTGCTGAGGAAGCGGAAGAAGCAGTCGAAGACGTCGGTGAAGACGGACAGCAGTTTCTTGTCCTCGGGGACGTCGGCGCGGATGCGTTCGACGGCGGGCGGCAGGACCGCGTCGATGGGGGCACCTCCCTGGCCCTTAAGGCCTTGGGGGACCATGACGGCGATCTCCTCGGCGATGTCCTTGAAGATCACGCGGGCCACGGCGCCGTCCTCGATGACCAGGATGGCGTTCTCGCCGTGCGGCATGAAGACCAGGTCATAGGCGTAGAAGGAGTGCAGGACCGGGGTCAGGTAGGCGTCCAGGTAGCGGCGCAGCCAGACGGCGGGCTCCAGGCCGGACTCCTCGATGAGGGCGGCAGCGAGGGAGCCGCCGTTGTTGTCGACGTGCAGCAGCGAGGCCATGGTGGCCAGGCGCTGGCCCGGTTCGAGGGTGGGGACGGGGCTTTCGCGCCACAGGGCGGCGAGCATCTTCCGGTACGGGGAGCCCTTGGTGGTGGCCGCCTCGTACTGGCGGTGGTGGTAGCCGATGGCGGCGCGCTCACGGATGATCGAGAAGCGGGCGGCGCGGAAGGTGTCGTCGGCGTCGATGAGGCGGGCCAGCCAGTCGTTGATGGCTGGGGTGGCCTCCATGTAGGACGCGGAGAGGCCGCGCATGAAGCCCATGTTGAGGACGGAGAGCGCCGTTTTGACGTAGTGCTTGGTGGGGCTGGTGGTGTTGAAGAAGGTCCGGATGGACTGCTGGGCCAGGTAGGCGTCGTCGCCGGGGCCCAGGCACACCAGGCGCTGCTGGGCGACCTCGGCGGCGAAGGTGACGGAGAGCTTGTTCCACCACTGCCAGGGGTGGGCGGGGAAGAAGTAGTAGTCCGCGGGGTCGAGGCCGAGCGTGGTGAGGGTGTCGGCGAAGCGGGCGCGGGTCGCGTCGGGGAGTTCGTCGCGGATGAGGGCGTCGTAGTCGAGGCCGGCGCCGGCGGTGAAGGTGGCGTGGTCGCGGTGGGCGGCGAGCCAGATCAGCCGGAGCGGGGCCGCGGTCTCCGGAGCGTAGGCGTGGTACTCGTGGATGCCGAAGCCGAGCCGGCCGTTGTTGGCGACGAAGCAGGGGTGGCCCTCGGTCATGCCGGTCTCGATGGCCTGGAAGTCGGCCTTGGCGAGTTCGGCGGCGCCGGGTCCGTCGGCGGCGAGTTTGTAGGCGGTGCCGGAGAGGGTGGAGCTGATCTCCTCCAGGTAGACCGGGAGGATGGCCTCGCCGAGGCCCAGCGACGTGTGGAGTTCGAGGAAGAACGCCAGGGCGTCCAGGGGGAGTTCGCTTCCGTCGCGGTGCCGGGTGATGCTGTCGGCGTCGATCTGCCAGTGGTCCAGCGCTCGTCTGCGGGCGGCGAAGCGGTACTCGGTGCTGCCGTCGTCGCTGCGTACGGCGTAGTGGCCGTCCTGGGGGAGGCGCTGGGGCGTGAACAGCCGCTCATGGGCGAACTCGGCGAGGCCCTTGCGGATCAGCAGCCGGTTGGCGCGGGCCCACAGGCCGGGGGTGAGGTGGGCGACGGCGTCCTGTGCGGAGAGGGGCGGGGTGCCGTCGGAGGGGGCGGTCATCGGTGGTCTCCTCGGGTGGCCAGGAACTGGTCGCGGGTGCAGGTGCTGAGGTAGGCGTCTTTGGAGGGGAGCGAGACGGCGCGCAGGATCTCGAAGCCGACGGCCTTGTTGAGGGCGTGTACGGCGGTGTTGCGCGCGTCGGGCTCGACGACGACGCGGCGGTTGGCCGGGTCGGCGAAGAGCATCTCCATGACGGTGGTGATCACGGCGAGGGTGAAGCCGTGGACGGGGGTGTCGGTGGGCGCCGACAGGAAGTGCATACCGACGTCGCCGGGCTCAGCGGCGTGGATGCCGACGAGTTCGCGGTGGGCGGGGTCGTAGCGCTCCATGAGGAAGGCCGGGGTGCCGTTGTGCAGGCCGAGGAAGGCGTGGTGGAAGGGGTCGGCGGCTATCCGCGCGAACTCCTTCTCGACGGCGGGGAGGTCGCAGTCCTGCATCAGCCAGAAGGCGGCCTTGGGGTGGGTGACCCAGCGGTGCAGCAGCTCGGCGTCACCGTGCGGGTCGACCGGGCGGAGCGAGAACTCCCCGAGGGCGGCGTCGGTGCGGGTGAAGACGGGGGTGCTCATACCGGCAGCTCCATGGGGTGGTGCGGACCGGCCGGAGCGGCGAACTCCTGAAAGGCGATGGCCTTTTCGACCGGGTAGTACTCGCGGCCGAGCAGCTCGCGGATGATGCACGCGTTGCGGTAGGCGGCCATGCCGAGGTCGGGGGTGACGAAGCCGTGGGTGTGCAGCTCGGCGTTCTGCACGAAGATGCCCCGGCCGGTGGTGTCGATGCTGTAGTTGCGCGCCACGTCGTAGCGTCCCGCGTCATCCCAGACGATGCGGTCGCGGACGGGGGAGAGGAAGTCCGGTACGCGGTAGCGGTAGCCGGTGGCGAGGATCAGGCCCTGGGTGTCGAGGGCGAAGTCCGTGCCCTGCTCCTCCTGGCGCAGGCCCAGGGTGTAGGTGCCGGAGGCCTCGTCGTAACTCGCCTGCTGCAGGGCGGTGTTGGTGAGGAGGCGGGTGGGGACCGGGCCGCTCAGGTTCTTCTGGTAGAGCAGGTCGAAGATGTCGTTGATCAGCTCCGAGTCGATGCCCTTGTAGAGGTGCTTCTGGGTGGCGTTGAGGCGGTCGCGGGTGGCCGGCGGGAGGGCGTGGAAGTAGTCCACGTACTCCGGGGAGGTCATCTCCAGCGTGAGCTTGGTGTATTCGAGGGGGAAGAAGCGGGGGGAGCGGGTGGCCCAGGTCAGGTGGTAGCCGTGGCTGTCGATGTCCTGGAGCAGGTCGAAGTAGATCTCGGCCGCGCTCTGGCCGCTGCCGATGAGGGTGATGCTGTCCTTGGCCTGGAGGGCGGCCTTGGCGTCGAGGTAGCCGGCGTTGTGCAGCAGGTCACCGCCCAGGTCCCGGCAGGAGTCCGGGATGTGCGGCGGGGTGCCGGTGCCCAGGACGAGCCTGCGGGCGCGGAAGGTGTGGCGTTCGCCGGTGGGCTGCTCGGCGTGGACGGTGTAGAGCTCGTCGCCCTCGTCGTACTCGACGGTGGTGACCTGGTGGCCGAAGCGGACGGAGTCGAGTTTGCCGGCCGCCCAGCGGCAGTAGTCGTTGAACTCGGCGCGCAGCGGATAGAAGTTCTCGCGGATGTAGAACGAGTACAGCCGGCCCGATTCCTTGAGGTAGTTCAGGAACGAGAAGGAGGAGGTGGGGTCGGCGAGGGTGACCAGGTCGGCGAGGAAGGGGACCTGGAGGTGGCTGCTGTCCAGCATCATGCCGGGGTGCCAGTCGAAGGACGCCTTGTTGTCCAGGAACAGGCCGTCGAGTCCGTCGATGGGTTCGGTCAGGCAGGCCAGGCCCAGGTTGAACGGGCCGAGGCCGATGGCGATGAAGTCGTAAGGGGCGGACACAGAGTCTCCGAGGGGGACGGTCGGTGGGGGAGGGTTCAGCGCGCGCTGAGCGCCGGCCGGGGCTGCTCGGCGAGGTAGCTGCCGGCGTGGTCGGCGATCAGGTCGAGGACGGTGGCGATGTCCTCGAGCGTGGTCTCCGGGTTGAGCAGGGTGAACTTGAGGTAGTGGCGGCCGTCGACGACGGTGCTCGCGACGATCGCCTCACCGGAGGCGAAGAGGGCTTCCCTGGCGTGCAGATTGACCCGGTCGCTGAGTTCGGGGTCCTGGTCGGTGGAGGGGACGTACCGGAAGACCAGGGTGCTCAGCTGGGGCTCGACGACGACGTCGAAGCGGGGGTCGTCATGCAGCAGTTTCCAGGCGTCCGCGGCCCGGTCGACGACCTCGTCGAAGAGTTCGCCGACGGCCTGGGCGCCCATGATGCGCAGGGTGAGCCAGAGCTTGAGGGCGTCGAAGCGGCGGGTGGTCTGGATCGACTTGTCGACCTGGTTGGGGATGCGCTGCTCCACCATGCGGCGGGGGTTGAGGTAGTCCGCGTGGTAGGTGACGTGCTTCAGCGTGGCGCGGTCGCGGACCAGGATGGCGCTGGAACTGACCGGCTGGAAGAAGGACTTGTGGTAGTCGACGGTCACCGAGTCGGCGCGCTCGATGCCGGACAGCAGGGCGCGGCGGCGGGAGACCAGCAGTCCGCAGCCGTAGGCGGCGTCGACGTGCATCCAGGCGCCGTATGCGGCGCACAGGCCGGCGATCTCGGGGAGCGGGTCGATGGAGCCGAAGTCGGTGGTGCCGGCGGTGGCGACGACGGCCATGGGTATCAGGCCGTCGCGTTCGCAGCGCGCCAGTTCGGCGGCCAGCTCGTCGGTGCGCATCCGCTTGGTGTCGTCGCTGGGGACGGCGATGACGGCTTCGGCGCCCATGCCGAGCAGGGTGGCCGACTTGCGGATGCTGAAGTGGCTGCATTCGGAGGTGAGGATGCGCAGCCGGGGCAGGACGTCGGTGAGCCGGGCGCCAGTGGCGCCCTCGCGGGTCAGCTCCCGGCGGCAGGCCTCGTCGCGGGCGAGCAGCATGGCCTGGAGGTTGGACTGGCTGCCGCCGCTGGTGAAGATGCCGTCGGCCGCCTCGCCCAGGCCGATCCGCTCGGCCGTCCAGTCGATCAGCCGGCGCTCGATCAGCGTGCCGCCCACGCTCTGGTCCCAGGTGTCCAGCGAGGAGTTGACGGCGGAGAGCACGGCCTCGCCGACGAGGGCGGGGATCACCACGGGGCAGTTGAGGTGCGCGAGGTAGCGCGGGTGGTGGAAGTAGACGGCGTCGCGGAGGTAGACCTCTTCGAGTTCGTCGAGTGCGGCGGTCGCGTCGTGCAGCGGTGCGTCGAGGTCGACGCCGGAGACGGTGGGGGTGAGGCCGTCGACGGTGGTACCGGTGAACGGGCGGGTGGTGCCGGCTATTTTGGCGCTGATCCGGGTAACGCTCTCGGTGACCGCGCTTCGGTAGTGCCCGGCCGTGCCGTTGTTGAGCAGATACGCCCGGTTGTCGGCCGGGTCCTCGGCAGAGTGCGCGAGGAGACTCATGAAGATGTCCTCCCTGGTGCGGAGTTGACCACGTCCTGCGCAGGGCGGGGTGTACGCAGGGGCAGGGAGACCCGCCCGGCGACGTAGTGAGGTAAGCCTAACCTAACTAAGTCGCCGGTGGGGGTCGGGTGTGGCCTTACTCCGGGCAGGGACGGTCAGTTCATGGGGTCGTCCAGGGTGCGCAGGACCAGGCCCGTCGCGGGCTTGGGCCCGAACGAGGTGGATTTCCTCGGCATCGTCACGCCGCACTCGGCGAGCTGGCGGACCGTCTCCTCCGAGGTGGCGCGCATCAGCACCGCCGTGCCGCCGTGCCGGGCGGCCTGCTCGACGGCGGCTCCGGTGTGATGCAGATAGCCGATGTCCGACGGGTGGTCGGGGATGTGCCAGACCTCGTCCAGCAGGACGGAGTGCAGCACGGTGGCGTCCAACTGCCGCCAGGCCTCGGGCCGGTCCCGGCGGATCGTCCGGTCCAGCAGTGCGGGATCGGGACGGTCCAGGAGGTGGAACGCGTCCGGCCCGCCGGCCAGGACGAAGGCGGTGCCGGGCGTCTCCTCCAGGGCCGCCAGCGCGGCGGACAGCTCACCCGGGAGGGCGCGGACACGGAAGGCGCCGGCCAGGTCCGCCAGCGCCTTGGCGGGCGGCAGATGCGGCAGTACGCGGTGGATCGCGCGGACCTGGAGCGGATAGCGGGCGGTGTCCACCAGCAGCACCAGACCGGAGGCCCAGGGCGAGCCGGCGGTGGCGCCGGGCTGCTGCTCGTACAGCCGCTGATAGGTGGCCCAGCGGTGGTGGCCGTCGGCGATCAGGGCCTGCCGGCGGGTGAGGTCGTCGTCGACGGCGGCGAGGTCGGCGGGGTCGGTGACGGCCCACAGGCGGTGCGCGAAACCGTCCTCCGTGGTGGTGGCGAGCAGCGGTTCGCCCTCCACCACGCGCTCGATGACCGCGGCGGCACCAGTGGCGGTGCCCTCGCCGCGGTAGGACAGCAGCAGCGGTTCGAAGTTCGCGGCCGCCGCGCGCATCAGGGCGGCCCGGTCCTCGACCACCTCGGGGATGACGCCCTCGTGCGGCAGCACCGGACCGTCCAGGCGCAGTGCCCCGATCAGGCCGCGCTGGAGCATCCCGCCGGAGCGCTGCTCGTAGACGTACAGCGCGGGTTCGGCGTCCTGCGTCAGCACGCCCTCGCCGCGCCAGCGGTGCAGGGTGTCGGCGGCCTGGCGGTGGCGGGTGGTGGGGTCCGCGGCGTGCGGGAGGATCAGCCGGACGATGTTGTACGGATCGGCGGTCTCCAGATGGCGCACGCCGTCCGGCCGGACCACCACGTCGTACGGCGGGGACATCACAGCGGTCAGGCTGCTGACCCGCTCCGGGGCATAACGCAGTCCGCGGAACGGGAGGAGGCGGAGGCCGTCGGTACTGGTCATTGAAGAATGCTATGCCGCCGGGCGGATGAGGGAAGATCGGGGGACAGCCCGTGCGTGGCTGGAAATATCGGTATGCGCGAAGTGGAGGGCGAGGGTCCCCACGGTGCGGTGACCGCGCCCCCGGGGCGGCGGATCGCCGGCCCGCCGCGTGGAGTGAGGAGCGAGACGGCATGAACGAGCAGGTTCGCGGGCGGCCCGACGGGTCCCGGCAGGCGCTGAGCGAGGCGTATGACACCGCGCTGCTGGATCTGGACGGGGTGGTCTACGCCGGCGGACAGGCCATCGAGCATGCCGTGGAGTCGCTGACACACGCCCGCGAGGGCGGGATGCACCTCGCCTATGTGACCAACAACGCCGCACGGACCCCGCAGGCCGTCGCCGACCAGCTGTCCGGTTTTGGCCTCCCGACCGGACCGGACGACGTGATCACCTCGGCGCAGGCGGTGGCGCGGCTGATCTCCGAACAGGTGCCGGCGGGCGCGCGGGTGCTGGCCGTCGGCGGGGAGGGACTGCGGGTGGCGCTGCGCGAGCGGGGCCTGGTCCCGGTCGGTTCGGCGGACGACGACCCAGCGGCCGTGGTGCAGGGCTTCGACCCCTCGCTGGACTGGGAGCGGCTGGCGGAGGCCGCGTACGCGGTGCAGCGCGGGGTGCCCTGGTTCGCGTCCAACACGGATCTGACGATCCCCAAGGAGCGCGGGATCGCCCCCGGCAACGGTGCGTTGGTGGAGGTGGTCCGGACCGCGGCGGGCGGCACCCCGCAGGTGGCGGGCAAGCCGCAGCCGCCGATGCACCGGGAGACGGTGCTGCGGACCGGTGCGCGGCGGCCGCTGGTGATCGGCGACCGGCTCGACACCGACATCGAGGGGGCCTCCAACGGCGAGGTCGACTCGCTGCTGGTGCTCACCGGCGTCACCACCCCGGCCGAGCTGCTGGCCGCCCCGCCGCAGCACCGCCCCGCCTACGTGGACGAGGACCTGCGCGGGCTGCTGACGCCGCAGCCGGAGGTCACCGCGGCGGACGGCGGCTTCCGGTGCGGCGGCTGGCGGGCCGAAACGGCCGGGGACCGGCTCCTGGTGGAGGGCGAGGGCACCCCGCTCGACGGGCTGCGGGCGCTGTGCGCGGCGGCCTGGACGGCGGCGGGGGACGGCAGTTACGGGGCGGACGCCCGGCAGGCGCTGGCGCGGATCGGCAGGTGAGGGCCGGCGCCGTGGCCCGCCCGGATCAGTCCTCGGCGGACGCCGCGGCACCGGCCGTCAGCTCCGCGAGCAGCTCCTCCTCGGAGGCACCGCGGCGCCAGTAGCCGGTGAACTTCACGGCCCTGCGGTCGATGCCGCGCTCGCGGACGAGGTGCCGGCGCACCGCCTTGACGGTGCCGGCCTCACCGGCGACCCAGGCGTACGGCGTGCCCTCGGGGAACTCCGCGGCGCGCAGGGCGTCGAGCACCGGCTCGCGCCGCGCGGCGGCCGCCCCGTCCCGGACCAGCCAGGTGATGTGGGTGTCGGCGAAGGACGGCAGCTGCTGCCGGTCGTCCTCGTGCGCGATCTCGAGGTAGACCTGGGCGTGGGTGCCGGGGGAGAGCCAGGACAGGATGCCGGCGATCGCGGGCAGGGCCGTCTCGTCGCCGGTGAGCAGAATCCAGTCGGTGCCGGCCGGCGGGCGGAAGTCGACGCCGCCGTTGTCCTCGACGGCCGGGGCGAGGACGGTCAGCCGGTCGCCTGGCAGGGCGTGGGCGGCCCAGCGGGAGGCGGGCCCGCCCGCCAGCGGACCGGCCTCCGGGCCGGCGCCGTGCAGCGCGAAGTCGACGTCGAACTCCCGCGGCTCATGGCGCTGTTCACGGATGGTGTACGAGCGCATCAGCGGCCGCTCGTCCGGGTCCTGCGCCCGCCAGGCCGTGTACCAGCCGTCGCCGGTGTCCTCGAAGACCGGCCGGTCCTGGTGGGGCTGCGGGAGGAAGAGCTTGAAGCGCTGGTCGCGACCGCCGGAGGCCAGTTCGGCCAGCCGTTCACCGCCGAAGGTGACCCGCACCACGGAGGGGCTCAGCCGTCGGGTCCGTACGACGTGCACATCGAAGAAGCGGAACGGCGCGGTGGCCGGGGCGGCGGTCGTGGTCATGTGGGGGACCTCCCGGGAACGGGGCGGGGACTGTTCGGTGGGGTGGTGCGGTGGCTTTCGGGGTGGTGCGGCGCGGGCCGCCGAAGCGCGGCGCGCGGGTGGTGCGTGGGGGCCGCGGTGGACCGGGCCGGCCGGGGGGCTGGCCGGCCGGGGGCGGCGATCCACCGCGGCCGTACGTCACTTGGCCTTCTTGGCGCCCTCGATGGCCTTGGCGAGCGACTCGATGAGCGGGGCGGCGCCCGCGTAGGAGAACCGCGGCTCGCTCGACCACGGGGTGATCTGGCCGGCCTTGACGGCGGGCAGCTTGGCCCAGGAGGGCTTGGCCGCCAGGTCCTTGGGCTGGAGGGTGGCGGTCCGGTTGTCCAGCAGGAGCACGTCGGCCTTGTACTTGTCGGCGTTCTCCCAGCTCAGGCTCTCGAAGTAGCCGCCCTTGTCCAGCTTGTCGGGAACGATCAGATCGACGCCGAGGGACTTGTAGTACATGAGGTCGGCGTTGATGCCGGGGTTGGAGGCGTAGAAGAGGTCCGGGCTGCCGGAGCAGGCGAGCACCTTGACCGGGTGGGACTTGGCGGCCTTGCGCAGCGCCGCGGAGGCCTTCTCGAACCGGGCCTTGGCGTCGGTGACCTTCTTGGCCTGGAGGTCGGCGCCGAGCGACTTCGCCAGGTCGGCGTAGCGCTCGATGATCTTGAGCAGCGAAACCCGGGACGAGGTGATGGCGACGGTCTTCGCCAGCGGGGTGATCTTGTCCTTGCTGTCGTCCGGCACGAACCACAGCGCGCCCGGCTCGTACATGTTCGTCACCAGCAGATCGGGGCGCAGCGAGGCGTACTTCTCGACGTTGAACTGGTTGTACGCGTTGCCGATGATGGTGACCTTGTCGATGTCCAGGTCACCGGCCTGCGGGTCGGCCTTGCCGTTCTTGAGCTTGGTGGGGCCGAAGACGCCGACGATCTGGTCGTCGATCCCGAAGTCGTGCAGCGCGGCCGCGGTGCCGGTGAAGGCGACGATACGCTGAGGGTCGTGCTTCAGCGAGACCTTCTGCTTGCGGTCGTCGGTGAAGGACCAAGGGCCGGACCTGCCCCCCTCGTTGGCGCCTCCCGAGCCCTTGTCCCCGCCGCATGCGGCCAGCAGGGCGCCGATACCGACGGCGCCGCCCGCGGCCAGGATGCCGCGGCGGGACGGAGTGACGTTTCGGGAGGTGCTCATGGGTGCACTTCTCTCTGGGAGGGACTGCGAGTCGAATGTGAGGGTAGGCTAACCTAACTATCGTGTTGGTTGACAGTCCCCCCGAAGTGGCAAAGGCTCCGGACCCCGTGACACCCCGGCGGCGCCCCCTCCTGCGCCCCACCGGGCTCGTGGTCTCCGTGGCCGTATTGGCCGTCATCGTCGTCCTCGGTATCGCCGTCGGCGCCAAACAGATCCCCCTCGACCAGGTGTGGCACGGGGTGTTCCACTACTCCGGTTCCGATACCGACGTGGTCATCCGCGACGTCCGGCTCCCGCGCACCCTGCTCGGCCTGATCGTCGGCGCGGCGCTCGGACTGGCCGGCACGGTCATGCAGGCGCTGACCCGGAATCCCCTGGCGGACCCCGGAGTTCTCGGCATCAACGCCGGTGCCTCGGCCGCGGTCGTCACCGCCATCAGCTTCTTCGGCATCACCTCGCTGACCGGCTATGTGTGGTTCGCGTTCGCCGGCGCCGCGGTGGTCAACGTCGCGGTGTACGTCCTCGGCGGCACCCGCGGCGCCACGCCCGTACGGCTCGCCCTGGCCGGCACCGCGCTGACCGCCGTCCTCGTCGGCTACATCAACGCGGTCAACCTGATGGACACCGCTGCGCTGGACAAGATGCGCTTCTGGACGGTGGGTTCACTGGCCTCGGCCACCGTGCCGACGGTCACCGGCATCGCCCCGTTCCTGGCGGTGGGCGGCGTCCTCGCGCTGCTGATCGCCCGGCCGCTGAACGCCATCGCGCTCGGCGACGACCAGGCGCGGGCGCTGGGCGCCCGGCTGACCCGTACCCGGGTGCTGGGGATGCTCGCCGTCACCCTGCTGTGCGGCGGGGCGACCGCGGCCTGCGGCCCGATCGTCTATGTGGGCCTGATGGTTCCGCATGCCGTACGGGCCGTCACCGGGCCCGATCTGCGCTGGATTCTGCCGTACTCCGCGGTGCTCTCACCGGTCCTGCTGCTCGGCGCCGACGTCCTCGGCCGGGTCGTGGCCCGGCCCGGCGAGCTGCAGGTCGGCATCGTCACGGCCGTCCTCGGCGGCCCGGTCTTCATCTATCTCGTACGACGTCGGAGGATGGCCCAGCTGTGAGCGCGACCGTGAAGACCGGGGAAGCCGCGGGAACCGAGGCCGGGAAGTCCCCGGAGAAGGCGGCCGGGCGGGTGCGGGCGGTACGCACCGGGGGCGGCCTCTCGCTGCGCCTGGACATGCGGGCCACGGTGGTCGGACTGCTGCTGCTGGCCGTCGCGCTGGCCGCCGCCGTCGCCCTGATCGGCTCCGGCGACTACCCCATGACGCCGACCGACGTGCTCGCCGCGCTCACCGGCGGCGGGGACCCCGGCCAGCAGTACATCGTGAACGAACTGCGGCTGCCGCGGGTGCTGGTGGGGCTGCTGGTCGGCGCCGCGTTCGGGATCTCCGGGGCGGTCTTCCAGACCGTCTCCCGCAACCCGCTGGGCAGTCCGGACGTCCTCGGCTTCGCCCAGGGCTCGTCCGTCGGCGCCCTGGTCGCGATCGTCTACTTCCAGGCCGGGGCCGTCGGGGTCGCCGCCGGAGCGGTGGCCGGCGGGGTGGGCACCGGCCTCGCCATCTTCCTGCTCGCCTGGAAGAAGGGCATCCACGGCTACCGCTTCGTGCTCGTCGGCATCGGAGCGAGCGCCATGCTCTACGCGGTGGTGCTCTTCCTCATGACCAAGGCGAACATCGTCGAGGCGACCCGGGCCACCACCTGGATGACCGGCTCCCTCAACAGCCGTGACTGGGACCAGGTCCGCCCGCTGGCCGCGGTCTGCGCCGTCCTCGTTCCGCTGCTGCTGTTCAACGGGCGGCCGCTGCGCATGCTGGAGATGGGTGACGACGCCGCGTACGCCCTCGGTGTGCGGGTCGACCGGGTCCGCGTGGTCGTGCTGCTGGCGGCGGTCGTGCTGGTCGCCGCCGGCACCGCGGCCGCCGGGCCGATCTCCTTCGTCGCGCTCACCGCCCCCCAGCTGGCCCGCCGGATGAACCTCCCGCGCTGGCGCCGGGGCGGGGGAAGCGCCCCTCTGCCCGGTCCCAACCTGGTGCTGTCCGCCCTCATGGGGTCCGTGCTGCTGGTCGCCGCCGACTGGGCGTCACAGCGGCTCTTCGGCGCCGACCAGCTGCCGGTGGGCGTGCTCACCGGCGTCCTCGGCGGCGGCTATCTGCTGTGGCTGCTGGCCACGGAGCGCAAGGCGGGACGGGTATGAGCCGCCGGACGGCGACCCGGGGACGGGCCGGGCGGCGGGCGCCGCAGTACGGCGCCGCCGGTGCCGGGCGGGCCTCCCGTACGGGCCGGGCGACGGCGCGGCCCCCGACAGGAGACGGTGCGCCCGGTGCCGGACCGGGCAACAGCAGTGACACGACAACCCCAGGAGTTCCGAAGTGAGCCGTCTCACGGCCGAGAACGTCACCCTCGCCTACGACCAGCGGGTCATCGCCGAGAACCTCTCGGTCGCCATCCCCGACAACTCCTTCACGGTCATCGTCGGCCCGAACGCCTGCGGCAAGTCCACGCTGCTGCGCGCGTTGTCGCGGATGCTCAAGCCGGCCCGTGGCTCGGTCCTGCTCGACGGCGCGGCGATCTCCTCGCTGCCGGCCAAGAAGGTCGCCAGGACGCTCGGGCTGCTGCCGCAGTCCTCGGTCGCCCCGGACGGGATCACCGTGGCGGACCTGGTGGCCCGCGGCCGCTATCCGCACCAGGGGCTGCTGCGGCAGTGGTCGCCCGAGGACGAGCGGATCGTCGGGGAGTCCATGGCGGCCACCGGCGTCGGTGAGCTGGCCGACCGCTATGTCGACGAGCTGTCCGGCGGGCAGCGGCAGCGGGTGTGGATCGCGATGGCGCTCGCCCAGCAGACCCCGCTGTTCCTGCTGGACGAGCCGACGACGTATCTGGACATCCAGCACCAGATCGAGGTGCTGGACCTGTGCGCCGAACTGCACGAGGAGCAGGGGCGCACGCTGGTCGCGGTGCTGCACGACCTCAATCACGCGGCCCGCTACGCGACGCACCTCATCGCCATGAAGGGCGGTGCCGTCATCGCCGAGGGCGCACCGGCCGACATCGTCACGGCGGAACTGGTGGAGCAGGTCTTCGGCCTCGGCTGCCAGATCATCGACGACCCCGAGACCGGCACCCCCCTGGTCGTCCCCGCCGCGCGCAAGCCCCGCAACGGCGGCTCCCGGGCCGGCCGGACGACGCAGGAGAAGGCACCCGCGGGGGTGGGACGAGGCGGGGAGTAGGGGGAGAGCTTTCCACGTGAGAGCGCCCCGGGTGAGGGGTGCGGCTGAGGGGCGCGGCCCGGCGGACCGGGCCTGCCTTACAGCAGCGTCCTGAGACGCAGGAGGTCGCGCAGGCCGGCCTCCAGCTTGACGCGGCCGCTTCCCCAGGCCTTGGCGAAGTTCAGCTCCCCGTCGACCAGGGCCACCAGGTCGTCGCCGGCCATGGACAGCCGGATCTCGGCCTTGTGCGGGGGCGGGCCGGGGACGCTGGTCACCTCCTGGATGGTGCCGTCGGCCAGCCGCCCGAGGAAGGTCACATCGAGGTCGGTGATGCGGCAGCTGAGCGAGCGGTCGAACGAGGCGGCGTGGCGGACGCCGCCGTCTGCCGAGGACAGGTTCTGGGCCAGCCGGTCGAGAGCGGCGCGGCACTGGTCGAGGGTTGCCATCGTGAGCGACGATACGCCAGGTCGGGGACGGCTCGTACGTCCTCGACCGGCTTCGTCGGGGTAGCGTCGGGGGCATGGAAGAGCCGACGTCCGGCCCGGAGCCGGAGGCGCCCGCGGAAGCCGCACCCGGGGAACCCACGCAGCCCCTGGAAGCAGGGGAGCCCGCGCAGCGCGAGGGCAGCGGAGCGGTGCACACCGCGGACGGTGTGCTGTCCGGTCTCCTCGGGCCGGACGGTAACGCCGAGCCGGGCGGCCAGGTCCGGCCGGACACCGCGGCCGGGCCGGAGGAGTCCGCCGGGCCGCAGCCCATCGGGGTGGGAGTGACCCCGACCGGTGAGACCGCCGTCGACGCCCGGCTGCGGCGCCTCGCCGATGCCGACCACCTCCCCGCGAGCGGACACCTGCAGGTGTACGAGGATGTGCACCGTGGGCTGCGCGATGTGCTGGCCGGTCTCGACCAGCACCCCGGGCCGCCCGCGCCTTCTTCGACTTTCCCGACGCCGCACGACAACAGGAGCTGAACCACAGGTGGCAGGAGTGGCACGACGCCGACTCGACGCGGAGCTGGTGCGCCGCAAGCTGGCCCGGTCGCGGGAGCACGCGAGCCAGCTGATCGCCGCGGGCCGGGTGACGGTCGGCGGGGCGACCGCGACGAAACCGGCCACCCAGGTGGAGACCAGCGCGGCCGTGGTCGTGCGCGAGGACGAGAGCGACCCGGACTACGTCTCGCGCGGCGGCCACAAGCTCGCCGGGGCGTTCGCCGCCTTCGTCCCGCTCGGCCTGAAGATCGAGGGCCGCCGGGCGCTGGACGCGGGCGCCTCGACCGGTGGCTTCACCGATGTCCTGCTGCGCGCCGGGGCCCGTCATGTCGTCGCCGTCGACGTCGGATACGGGCAGCTCGCCTGGTCGCTCCAGAGCGATGAGCGGGTCACCGTGAAGGACCGCACCAACGTACGTGAACTGACGCTGGAGCAGATCGACTCGGAGCCCGTCGATCTCGTCGTCGGCGATCTCTCCTTCATCCCGCTGGGGCTCGTCCTGCCCGCGCTGGCCCGCTGTGCGGCGCCCGGCGCTGACCTGGTGCTGATGGTCAAACCGCAGTTCGAGGTCGGCAAGGAGCGGCTGGGCAGCGGCGGGGTGGTGCGCAGCGCGGAGCTGCGCGCCGAGGCCGTACGCGCGGTCGCCGACCGGGCCGCCGCGCTGGAATTTGGCGTACTTGGCGTAACTGCGAGCCCACTGCCTGGACCTTCCGGGAA
The DNA here is from genome assembly GCF_053597915.1 of Streptomyces sp. NPDC001219. Lineage (NCBI taxonomy): Bacteria > Bacillati > Actinomycetota > Actinomycetes > Kitasatosporales > Streptomycetaceae > Streptomyces > Streptomyces sp. NPDC001219. Next base: position 17,329 of record NZ_JBSFJF010000093.1, read on the forward strand.
TGTCGAGTACTTTCTGTGGCTGCGCGCCGGGGCGCCTGCACTCGACCCGGCGGACGTCGACCGTGCAGTGGCGGAGGGGCCTCGTTGACCACTACCCAGGCAGTTGAAGGCAGCACAGCACACGAGAACGCCGGAGCCGGGCGGACGGTGTTCCTGCTCGCCCACACGGGCCGCCCCGCGGCCATCCGCAGCGCCGAACTCGTCGTTCAGGGGCTGCTGCGCAGCGGCATCGGGGTGCGGGTGCTGGCGGAGGAGGCGGCGGACCTGCCGCTGCCGTCGTCGGTCCAGCGCGTCGAGTCCGAGCAGTGCGCAGCCGAGGGCTGCGAACTCCTGGTGGTCCTGGGCGGGGACGGCACGCTGCTGCGCGGCGCGGACTTCGCCCGGACGTCCGGGGTCCCGATGCTGGGCGTCAACCTCGGCCGGGTCGGCTTCCTCGCGGAGGCCGAGCGGGACGACCTCGACAAGGTCGTCGACCGGGTCGTCACCCGCGCCTACGAGGTCGAGGAGCGGATGACGCTCGATGTCCTCGTCCGCAACAACGGCAATGTCGTGCACACCGATTGGGCCCTCAACGAGGCCTCGGTGGAGAAGGCCGCCCGGGAGCGGATGCTGGAGGTCGTGACCGAGGTCGACGGCCGGCCCGTCTCGCGGTTCGGCGGCGACGGGGTGGTCTGCGCGACGCCGACCGGTTCGACCGCGTACGCCTTCTCGGCCGGCGGGCCGGTGGTCTGGCCCGAGGTCGAGGCCCTGCTGATGGTCCCGATCAGCGCCCACGCGCTGTTCGCCAAGCCGCTGGTCACCTCGCCCCGTTCCGTCCTGGCGGTCGAGGTCCAGCCCAAGACCCCGCACGGCATTCTGTGGTGCGACGGCCGCCGCAGCGTCGAACTTCCCGCCGGCGCCCGCGTCGAGGTCCGCCGCGGCGCCGTCCCCGTACGCCTGGCCCGCCTGCACCATGCCTCCTTCACGGACCGCCTGGTCGCCAAGTTCGCCCTCCCGGTCGCGGGGTGGCGGGGGGCGCCGCACTAGACCCCGTACCCGGGCCCACCACCGGCGGACGGGGCCCTGGCGGCCGCGGCCCCTCCTCGCCTCTGCGCCGGCGGGACGCCGACCGGGTCGCTGACCGGGTCGACCCGCCTGCGTCGATTCGCTGGACATCAGTACACCTTTCGTTCCGGACTGTGATCAGCGTGACGGCTCAGCGTGATCACGCACCATGGGGAATCCCCCCGTTCTTCGGTGCGGTTTTCCGCAGGGGCGGGGGCAGGAGTGAGGGGAGGCCGTCGCGGGGCGGCCCCCGGACCTCGTAAGGTCGTATCCGTGTTGGAGGAGATGCGGATTCGGTCCCTGGGTGTCATTGACGACGCCGTTGTCGAGCTGTCCCCCGGCTTCACGGCGGTGACCGGCGAGACGGGCGCGGGCAAGACCATGGTCGTCACCAGCCTCGGCCTGCTGCTCGGCGGGCGCGCCGACCCCGCCCTGGTGCGGATCGGCGCCAAATCGGCGGTGGTGGAGGGCAGGATCGGCGTCGGCCCCCAGGCCCCCGCCGCGATACGGGCCGAGGAGGCCGGTGCGGAGCTGGACGACGGGGCGCTGCTGATCAGCCGCACGCTCTCCGCGGAGGGCCGTTCACGCGCCCATGTGGGAGGCCGCTCCGTCCCGGTCGGCCTCCTGGCGGAGCTGGCCGACGACCTGGTCGCCGTACACGGCCAGACCGACCAGCAGGGCCTGCTGCGCCCCGCCCGCCAGCGCCAGGCCCTGGACCGCTACGCCGGCGACACGGTCGCGGTCCCGCTGGCCAAGTACACCGGCGCCCACCGCCGGCTGCGTGCCGTCACCACCGAGCTGGACGAGCTGACGACGCGGGCCCGTGAACGCTCCCAGGAAGCCGATCTGCTGCGCTTCGGCCTCGACGAGATCGCGGCGGCCGAGCCCCAGCCGGGCGAGGACACCGAGCTGGCCGCCGAGGCGGAGAGGCTCGGTCACGCCGAGGCGCTGGCCTCCGGCGCGACCCTCGCGCACGCCGCGCTGGCCGGCAACCCCGAGGACCCCGAGGGCGTCGACGCCACCACCCTGGTCGCCGGCGCACACCGCGCGCTGGAGGCCGTCCGCAGCCATGACCGGGAGCTCGCCGGGCTCGCCGACCGGATCGGCGAGATCGGCATCCTGGTGGCGGATGTGGCGGGCGAACTGGCCAGTTACGCGGACGGCCTGGACGCCGACCCGTTGCGGCTGGCCGCGGTCGAGGAGCGCCGCGCCGCGCTGAACCAGCTGACCCGGAAGTACGGCCAGGACATCGCGGAGGTGCTGGCCTGGGCCGAGGAGAACACCGCCCGGCTCGACGAACTGGACGGCGACGACGACCGGATCGGCGAGCTGGCCGCCGAGCGGGACGCACTCCGTGCCGAACTGGGCGAACTGGCACAAACATTGACGGATGCCCGCACGGACTCGGCGCAGCGTTTCGCCGAGGCGGTCACCGCCGAACTCGCCGAACTCGCCATGCCGCACGCGCGCGTCACCGTCGAGATCCGCCAGACCGAGGTCGCCGAGGACGCCGACGGCATCGAGGTCAACGGCCGCACGGTGGCCTACGGACCGGCCGGCGCCGATGAGGTCGAACTCCTCCTGGCCCCGCACCCGGGCGCACCGCCCCGGCCGATCGCCAAGGGGGCGTCCGGCGGTGAGCTCTCCCGGGTGATGCTCGCCGTGGAGGTGGTCTTCGCCGGCTCCGACCCCGTACCGACCTACCTCTTCGACGAGGTCGACGCGGGGGTCGGCGGCAAGGCGGCCGTCGAGGTCGGCAGGCGGCTGGCCAGGCTCGCGAAGTCGGCGCAGGTCGTGGTCGTCACCCACCTCCCGCAGGTCGCGGCCTTCGCGGACCGCCAGTTGCTGGTGGCGAAGACGAACGACGGCTCGGTCACCAGGAGCGGTGTCACGGTCCTGGAGGGCGAGGAGCGGGTCCGCGAACTCTCCCGGATGCTGGCCGGCCAGGAGGACTCCGAAACGGCCCGCGCCCATGCCGAGGAACTGCTGGAGACGGCGCGAACGGGCACGTAGCGAGCGGTGCGTGCCAAGGGGGGCACCGCGTTTCCCGCCCGCCGTCGCACCCGGAGGCGTCGCTCCCGCGTGACCGGGCGGCGCGCCCTCCTAGGGTGACCGGAGTCGAGCGCGACAGGGCGCCGGGCGAGGGGAGCGACATGGTGGCGGTGGCAGGCAGCGGGGCGCGGGGACGGATCGCGGCACTCGTGGGGGCGGCGGGCGTGACCCGGGCCGCGTACACGGTGCTCAGGAAGCGGCCGCCGGGCGGTGCCGCCCTGTGGGAGCGGAAGAACTACGCCGGCCGGACCGTGGACCTGCACGCGGGTCTCGCCACGGCCACCGGTACCGCCCTCGCCGCCGCCACCGCCCCCGGGCTGCCCGCCCGGGCCCGGGCCGCCACGGCGCTGGCGGTGCTGGCCGCCGGGGGCTGCGGTGCGTACGACGACGTGTGCGGCGCCGGTGATCCACGCCGCGGATTCCGGGCGCACCTCTCGGCGCTCCGGCAGCGGGAGGTCACCAGCGGGGCCGTGAAGCTGTTCGGGGTCGGCGCCGCCGGGCTCGCGGCCGGCGCCCTCCTCAAGGAGCGCCCGGCCGACAAACTGCTGGCGGGCGTGGTGATCGCGGGCTCGGCCCATCTGGTGAACCTCCTGGACGTCCGGCCCGGCCGGGCGGCCGGCGCCGTACTGGCCCTCGGGGCACCCGGGCTGCTGCGCCGCGGTCCCGCGGGCCCGCTGTCCGCGGCGCCCATGGGGGCGGTGGCCGCCGTCCTCGGCGACGACGTCGGGGAGCGCACGATGATCGGGGACGCCGGGGCGCACGCCCTCGGTGCGGCGCTCGGCCTTGCCGTCGTCGCCGGCAACGGCAGCCGTGGCCTGGCCGCGCACGCCGCCGCGCTGATCGCCGCCACGGCCGTGGGGGACCGCGTCAGCCGGGCGGCGGCCGCGCTCTGAGGCTGCTGCGGTCTGGGAGCTAGGACCTGTCGTCAAACTCCCGCCTGCCCGCGGCGCCTGGCACGCACTCCCCCACGCCTAAAGGGCGCGGGGGACCCCCATGCCGCGTTGTCG
>NZ_JBSFJF010000094.1:0-21425 GCF_053597915.1 Streptomyces sp. NPDC001219
CTGGCCGCCGTCGGTGAAGGGCATCCTCGTCACCGAGTCCGTCCGTGGCGACGGCGGGGTGCTGCGCAACAGCGAGGGCAAGCGCTTCATGTTCGCGACGGGGCCGTGGCACCCAGCGATCCGCTGCCGCTGCCCGACGCCGGCCCCCTGACCGCCCTTCCCCTCAGCGAGGAACCCCTCGCGGTGCTGCTGCCCGCCACCCACCCGCTCGCCGGCCGTCCGGCGCTGCGGCTGCCCGACCTCGCCGCCGCCCGCTGGATCGACGCACCCGACGCCGCCATACCCCTGGCCCAGCTCCGGGCCGCCGCCCGGTCCGACGGCTTCGGCCACCAACTCACCTACACCGGAACCGACCTCCGCGGCCTGTCCACCCTGGTGGCCGCCGGAGCCGGCCTCACCGTCACCGCCCTGCCCACAGCCGCAGACCTCCCCGGCACCGCGGCCGTACCGATCACCGAGCCGCCCATCGTGCACCGCATCGAACTCCTGCACCCCCGCACACCCACCCCCCCGGCCGCCGAACTCATCGGCCTCTTGCGGAGCGCGCGGTGACCGCAGGGGGGAGCGGCAGGCACCCAGTCCGGCCTGTCCGTCCATGAAGCTGCAGGTGAGACGTCGCCATCCGCTCTGCCCGCCAAACCGGAATACTCAGCCCCGTCAGCCATGGCACGCATCCGCCAACTGAAGCGCTCCGTCGCACTGCGCTGAAGCACGCTAGCTGGCACCGGCGAGGCCGGGTGGCCTGGCCGAATGCGCGGTGTGAGGCACGCTAGGTGTGTTGTCCCGGCACGTTGGTGACAGGCGACATGTGCCTTCGTGGTGCTTGAACGAGGTGAGGGCCTTCTGGCTCGGTGGGGATTGCGACATCTACCGCCGAGTGCAGGAGGCCCTCGTGATCCACCGTAACACCCCGCTGAATTCGTCCATGACTGTCGGACGGGGACGGCCCGCCGCCCATGAGGGCGGTGGGCCGCCGCGCCGGTCCGGGAAGAGGCCGGCCGAACTTGGCCGTTTCCTGGCTCGTGCCCGGCTGGCGGCGAGGCGGGGAGAAGTCGGTGCTGGAAGCTCCTCGACCAGCCGGTGGAAGATCCGGTCGCCGGGTGCCGCTGCTTGCGCGGCGCGTCGAGAACCGCGCGTCGAGAACCGCCCGCAGGATCTCGACACGGTCACCGGCCTGAACGGAATCCCACGCGCCAACGCCGTAGCCCGCGGCGGGAGTTCCTCCTCGGCTCCGGCCAGGCTGATGCCGCCCTGGTGAGTCCGGTCGTGCTGAGCGGACAGCCCCGCCGGTTTCGGTGCGTGCCGGCCCGTCGGCTGCCGGCTGCAGGCCCGGGGCGGCCGGCGACCGCGCCAAGGAGCTGTAGCCGGCCGGCGCGGCGCCGCACAGGGTTCTGAGCCGGACGGCGACCTCAACAACTGCTACCGAGCTACCGAGTTCTGGCACCCTCCCGCCAGCCGGCCAGCGTCACCCATGCGGCGGCTGCGCCGGCAACGGTGGAGGCGTAGCCGGCCACTTGCCACACCCGTGCCAGCGACGGGTAGGCCACCGCCAGCACTCCGCAGCCCACCGCCGTCACGCCCAGGGCCGCCGCCACTGCGGCCGCCGTACGCCAGGAGCGCCGTGGCGTCGGCGCATCCGGCTGCAGGGTCACCGGTCCGGCCGCGGCGGGCGTCGAAGCGACCGCGTACGCCGTTGCAGAGCCTCCGTAGGCGACCGCGTAGGCAGTCACCCGGTCCGTGGACGGCGGGCCGTCCACGGGCGGCTGGAGGGTGGGCGGCGCGAACGGTGCCGGTACGGGTGCGGGAGCCGGCGGGCGCACCAGGGTGGCCGGTGCGGGCGTCTGATGGCCTGTCGGGGTCGTTGTCATCGTCGGGTCTCTCCGTCGGGGTGCGCTGGGCACCGGCGTCGCGCCCCTTTGGCGCGACCGGGTGCCACCGTCGGGCGTCGGCTCCCCCGGTTCCAGTTTTCGCGAACCGCCAAACCCGCACGTCAGAGCGTGGGTTAAGGGGAGTTCGCGAGCAGTGGGCCGCAGGGCGCAGCGGTGCTCCGTGCGGTGGCGGGCAGCACCCTGCAGGGGCCGCGGGTTAGCGGCGCAAGTGCGGTGGTGGTGCCGGGAGAGCCGGCGACGGCCCGATGTCGCCTCGTCGTCGACGCCGGATGCGGTGCCGACGGTGTCTACCGGCGCTCGGTCTCAAGAGCGCCAGGCCGCGTGGCGCCTGCGTGGCGCCGGTGGAGGCCCGCGAGGGAGGGGATGCAGAGGAACGTCGGCGCCGGCCCGCGACCGGTGGCTGTTCACTATGGCCAGTGCATCGTCGGGCAGCCCCGTATCCGACTGGTTATCCGCCGCGCAGCCTTGAGGCGTTGACCGTTGGTGTGGTGGCGTGCGTGTGGGCGGTCCGGAGCGCGAGTTTTAGCGGCGAGAGCGTCAGGTGTCGCTGTGAGTGGTCATCTTGGCGGCGGGGGCCGGGGTGCGGTGTCGGGTGAGCGCCCACAGGGCGAGTCCGAGGCAGCTGAAGGCGGCGCCCAGTGTGCATACGGCGCCCCAGCCGGCCGCCGTGTAGAGGGAGGTCGCGGCGAGGGCGCCGGTGGCGCTGCCGATCGAGTAGAAGACCATGTATCCGCCGATCAGCCGGCTGCCCGCGTCCGGGTGCAGCGCGTAGATCAGGGTCTGGTTGGTGACGTGGACCGCCTGTACGGCGAGGTCGAGCAGGATCACCCCGACGATCAGGGCCCAGAGCGAGCTGCGGGTGAAGGCCAGCGGCAGCCATGAGGCGGCGAGCAGGGTCAGGGCGATGCCGGTGGTTCGCTGGGAGAGTCCGCGGTCGTTCAGGCGGCCGGCCGCGGTCGCGGCCAGGGCGCCCACGGCACCGATCAGCCCCAGCGCCCCGATCGCGCTGTGGGGCAGGAAGTACGGGGCCTCGCTGAGCGGCAGCGCCACGCTGCTCCACAGGGTGCTGAAGGCGGCGAAGATCAGCATGCCGAACAGGGCCCGGAGTCGCAGCAGTTGTTCCCGTGCGAACAGGGTGATCGTGGAGCGCAGGAGCTGGCCGTAGCGCAGGGGCGTCGTCGGGGTGTGAGTGCGGTGCGGCAGCACTCGGCGCAGGGCCAGGGCGAGGAGAGCGGTGAGGGAGGCCGAGGCGAGGTAGACGGCGCGCCAGCCCGCGAGGTCGGCGATGAGGCCGGATGCGGTGCGGGCGAGGAGGATTGCGATGACCACTCCGCTGGTGACCAGACCTACGACCCGTCCGCGCCCGGCGGGAGAGGCCAGTGAGGCCGCGAAGGCCACCAGCGTCTGCGTGACAACCGCGAGAAGCCCCGTCGCGGCCATGCCCGCGAGCAGGATCGTCGCCGTGGGGGCGGTGGCGACCACGGTCACTGCCGCCACCAGGAGCAGTAACTGGGCCACGATGAGCCGTCGGCGGTCGGCCACATCACCCAGGGGCACGAGGAAGAAGAGTCCCAGTCCGTATCCGACATGCGTGAGAGTGACGACGCTGCCGACGAGTGCGGGGCTCATGGCGAGGTCGTGGCCCATGGTCGCCAGGAGCGGCTGGGAGAAGTAGACGTTGGCCACCGCGGCTCCGCAGGCGACGGCGAACACTGTGAGGACACCGCGGGACAGGACCAACGCGGAACCTTCCCCGCTTCGGATCTCGGTCCGTCGTGTCACAGCCCCGCCGTTGCCGTTCATCAGGACTCCCCCACACATCTGGTTTCATCTTGCTACCAGTGGCGACGGTACGTCTCCTGGTAGCATGTTGCAACCAGTATGAGAGTGAGGGACGCCATGGTGACCAGGACACGCTTCGACGACAGCGAATGCCCCGTCGCCCGGTCCGTGGACGCGATCGGCGACTGGTGGTCCCTGCTGATCGTGCGGGACGCCTTCGACGGAAGCCGCCGCTTCGGGGAGTTCCAGCGCAGCCTCGGCGTCGCGAAGAACATCCTCACCGCGCGACTGCGCACCCTGGTCACCGGCGGCGTCCTCGAATCCGTCCCGGCCTCGGACGGCAGCGCCTACCACGAGTACGCACTGACACCGAAGGGCAAAGCACTCTTCCCCGTCATCGTGGCACTGCGGCAGTGGGGCGAACAGAACTTCTTCGCCCCCGGCGAAGAACACTCACAACTAATCGACCGCCGCCAGGGACAGCGCCTGCCCACACTGGACGTCCGGTCTGCGGACGGGCGACGACTGAACCCCGACGACACCACCGTCCACAAGGCCCCCACCCAGTGAACCAAGCCCCGGACCGGATCACCTGAAGCGAAACAACAGCCCTCGCCGACCACCACCGAAGACGCGGGATGAACTCCCCAACGCAACGATGACACCACACCACACCCATTGCACTCCATACCCAGGGGGCTGCACCGACACCAAGCCCCGCTAGCCCTGGCGGCCGCGCTCACGCAAGGGTCAGGGGCCGAGCCCCCGAGAACCTGCTGTGTATGCAGTGCCAGGCCACGGACGAAGCCGGGCGGGCGGAGTAAGGCGTTGGCCACCATGTAGCCGTCTGCTGCCGCTTGTCTCATCCAGCCCGGCTGTCATACGGCCGGCGCGCGCGGAGGTTCGTCAGTCCGTCGTGCAGGGGTTCCGGCGGTTGATGCCGAACCAGGTCGCGGCCGTTGCCACTGTAGTGACCACGGCAAAGGTGCCGAGGTTGCCACCGGAGAACGCCTGCTCGTCATAGAGGCCGGCCCGGACGGGCACGGAGACGGCGAAGGAGAGAGCTCCCCAGCCCAGGCCTGCTAAGGCCGCTTTCGTCACGGTGGCTGATCGCCCGTTCATGTCAGTTCCTTCCTCACAGCGCCGGCTGGGAGCCGCGGCGCTCCATGGTGCAGCGTGTACGTCACCGTCGCATCACCTGCAGCCCGCGGCTACCGTGCGCAGGGCCTTGGCCCCGGCGCCGTCTACGGTCGGCGGTCGGCTTCCAGTAGCTGTGCGGTGCGCCGCACGCACCGCCTGGTAGCGACGGCAAGGCAGGACACAGACACAGACGATCGGTTCACAGTGTGATGACGACGTTCCCGAACTGCCGCCCCGCTGCCATCTGCCCGTAGGCGGCCGTGATGTCCTCCAGCGCGTAGACCCGGTCAACGGCCGGCCGGATACGGTGCCGGCCGACAAAGGACAGGAGATCGCGGAACTCCTCCGCGCTGCCCATGGACGTGCCCAGCAAGGCGTACTGATGGAAGAAGAGCGTGCGCAGCGGCATCTGGAGCTCATCGCCCGTGGTGGCGCCGTACAGCACCACGCGACCGCCGGGCCGCAGGACCCTCGGCAACTGCTCGAAGACGGCGGGACCGACACCGTCAACGGCCAGGTCGACGCTTGCTGGACCGAGTTCGTCCGCCCAGTCACCGGCGCTGCTCAGTGCCTGATCGGCACCCATACGCAGGGAGCGTGCACGCTTCTCCGCACTGCGCGAGGTCACGGTGACGCGCGCCCCTGCGGCTTTGCCCAGCAGCAGTGCCCACCCGGCGACGCCGCCCCCGATGCCGGGGACCAGCAGGTGCTCCCCCGCGCTGAGCTCACCCCGGGTGAACACCGCCCGGTAGGCGGTCAGCCCCGCCAGCGGCAACGCGGCGGCCTCCGGCCACGACAGATGCGCCGGCTTGGGCAGGACATTCGCAGCCGGGACGACAACGGCCTCGGCGAGTGTGCCGTTCGTCGGCCCGCCCAGGATGTCCGGCACGGTAGGCGTATCGGTGCTGCGCTCCCAGCCCAGTGTCGGGTTGATCACCACCTCGTCGCCGACCCGCACTCCTGATACTCCGTCACCGACTGCGGTCACCACGCCGGCACCGTCAGATCCCGGAATGAACGCCGGCTCATCGCCGCGACGGCCGTCCATCAAGAACAGGTCACGATGGTTCAGACCTGCCGCCCGCAGCCCTACCCGGACCTCGCCGGTGCCCGGCACCGGCTCGGCGGTTTCGGTGAGCCGCAGCCCGTCCGTCCCCTTCGCCCCCTCATGCACGACCGCCCGCATGACGCTCCTTTCCTATTTCCTACGGCTTTCCCACGGCGTTCCACAGCTGTTGCGCCCAGTGCCGGACGCAGGTTCCAGCCGGCACAGGAGCGAGGCAAGCGTGATGCCGTCATGCCCTGCGCCATGTGCAAGCCCTCGCAGTGAACACGCGGCTCGCATATAAGATTCCGGCTTTCGCCGAGCTCTCTTCCGGCCGGCGGCGGGCGGGCAGGTGGGCGTTGCGTAGGAACCCAGCAGGTCGGCCGCGTCGTAGGCAACGCAATGCCGAGGTACTCGGCGCCGGCCTGGGCGCGGCGGCCGCATGAACTGCTGGGCGGCGGTCCAGCGCTGTGACGCGGCGCTGGAGCAGCGGCGGCATGAGACGCATACCTGGCTAGTGACGCACCCGGGTCATACACAGCGTGGTATCGCCGTTCCGGCCGCCACGCTCGGTGTACTCGTCGAATTCCTGCGGGCATTTGCCTTGAGCGGTGGCGCTGAACATGACTTTGTAGTCGGCTTTGGTGTCGCTGCAGGCGATGGTGAGTGGCGTTCCTGGCGCCTGGGGCCCACGGCGTGAGCACTCGGCCGTACCGTGCGGTCGCCGAACCGGCGGCCGACTCGACCACCAGCGCCCGGCGCAGGAGGGCGGGTTGGTCCGTGCAGACCCCTTCACCAGGACGGTTCGCCCAACACCTGTACGTAAGGCCTGACCTGGGGCTGCCTGTCGGCCGGTGTTCCGTTGAGGATGATCCCCTAACGGAACACCTCGGCAGGTCGATCGTCGGCGCTGTCAGTGAACGAGCACGCCGTCGGCCGACCACATCCCGTCACAGTCCGTCCATCGGCCCGGCCGCCGGGCAAGCCGCTCTCCCGGCTCGCCCGGTGGCACGGCCCGCCCGGTGACACGGACTGCCCGGTGACACGGACTGCCCGGTGACACGGACTGCCCGGCGGCGCCGTCAAAGGGTGAGCGGCTTGGTCTTGTCTCCGGGGTCGGCCGCCGGCTTGTCCGGGTGAACCGCGACAAGCCTCGCACCCTGGGCGAAGCTGCTCTCGCGGCCGTGGAACTGGTAGCCGGCGCGAAGGAGTTGCAAGAGTTCGTGGCCCAGCATCGCCTGCGGGCCGCCCTCGTCAGCGGACTTCGAGCTGTCCCAGAGCGCGCTGTGTCCCAGAGCCTCGACCTCCTGCCAGAAGTTGGTCGCGTTGAGGGCCCCGCTGACCAGCATGCTCTGGATCTTCGACTCCAGGGGGGTAAGGATCTTGAAGACCGCGCGCTCCTCGATGCCGCCGTCCATGAAGGCGTAGTTCACCGGGACAGACCACTTCCCGGTGTTCAGCCTCCGGCCCAGCCGGTCGTCGAGCGTGAGCCTGTCCCCGCCCTCCGGCTTTCCCTTCTGGTGCTCGGCCCAGTTTCCGGTGTCGCCGGTGCGGCCGAGAACGAGCTTGTTCTTCGCCCTGGTGGCCGCCTGCCGCGTGTCCGCCATCGTCTGCGACGACGTGGCAGTCAGATCACTGTGGATGGCGGCCTTGAGGTCCGCGCCGAGCTGGGCCTCATCTCGCGAGCCGGGATCACCCAGGTAGCCGTCAAGGGCCTCGATGGTGTCATTGAGGTCCGGGTTCTTCATGATCCACTTGAAGTCGCCCTGCGACCATTTCGCGTAGTGCGCCCGGTAGTCCGCCAGGCTGCCCCCGAGCTGGTCGAAGAGCCTTTTGACCTCGTCGTCGATCCTGTCCGGGTGCTCGACGCGCTGGACATCACCCGGCCGCGCCGACCCCTGCGCCGACTGCGCCGAGTGCTCCGCGGCGGGCGCGGGGCCCGCCGGCGTCGGCCCGCTCAGCACACGCCGGGCGTTGGCCTCCGCCTCACGCTCGAACCGGTCCGACGGGTCACTGACACGCAGACCGTCGCCTCGGTCGGTCCCCGCCACCGGCCCGGTGCGCTGCTGGATCACATGCGTCAACTCGTGGGCCAGAGTGTGCCTGTCAAGGCCCCCGGCACCGGCGACGATGTGACTGCCGGAGGTGTAGGCGACCGCACCCACCTCGGCCGCGGAGTCCTTGGCCGCGGAATCGGTGTGGATACGCACGTCGGAAAAGTCCGCGCCGAAGCGCTGCTCCATGTCCGTACGGCTTGACTCATCCAGCGGCTGACCACTGCTGCGCAGCACATCGTGCACGGCAGAGCGCTGCACCTGCTGCCCGCCATGGCCGCAGCCGGCGCCGTGCCGGTGCTCATCCCGCTCCCCGGAGTGCCCGGACTGACGCAGCAACTGCGCCACGGCCGCGTTTCCGGCCGTGCGTTGCAGAGCCAGCAGAGCATGGGGCGGCGGCCCGGACGCCCGCACCGCTGGCGTCCGGGCTGTGGCGGCGTCAGCCCGGTTCGAGGCTCGGTCAGTCGCGTGGGCCTGCACAGAGTTCCCTTCGGTACACAGGTCGAACCCTCCACGTATACCCGCAGCGCACCGCGGGCTGCCAGGTACCGCCGGGCACAACCCCCTGCCCAAACGGGCACGTTCGCATACCGCCCGCCGGCCTCTCCAGCCTCGGCGGAAGCCGTCACGCAACTCATGGTCCCGTACGGCGCGTGGGTCCGCTCGGGGCGACCGCGGCGTGAGCGGGTGATAGTGGCCAGGGCACACCCGGATGTGGAGCGGTCAGTCTGCCTCACGGTCGCCGAGCCTGGTCCGGTGAGGCATTTCGCCTGTGGGTTGGAACATGGGGGCTGCAGTGCCTGCGCTTCTAAACCCCGACGACCGTGCCCGGACCGGAGTGGGCTGACGTCGGCCACCGCCTCCCCCACGCCGCCGGCGTCGCCCCCCGGCGACGAGCACCGCTGCCACTGGGCGCCCCCAAGCCCAGCCTCTTTCCGGGCCCTGCCCCGGCACGGGCCCCGTGGAACAGGCCTGCCCGCTAGTCCACTACAGCCGCGGGGTACGTGCCTCGATCCGGTGGTCGAACGCGGCACCACCGACACCGACCGTGGTCACCCCGCCGTCGACGGTGAGGACAGCCCCGTTGACGTAGGACGCGGCGGGCGACAGCAGCCAGTCAATCGCCTCGGCGACCTCGCCCGGATCTCCCGGCCGCCTGGCGGGATTCAGCCGGTTCGCCTCCTCGTATCCCTCCTCGGCACCGCCCGCCAGCCCCGCCTCCGCCGCGAACCGCGCCATCCGCTGGTCAGCCATCTCCGTACGCACCCACCCCGGGCACACCGCGTTGGCCCGCAGCCCCTGCGGCCCGTAATCGACAGCAAGGGAACGGCAGAGGTGCAGCAACCCCGCCTTCGACGTCGCATAAGCGGCGTTACCGACACTGTTGCGGAGCGCGGCGACCGAAGCCACCGCGACCACCGCACCGCGGGCCGCCAGCAGATGCGGCAACGCAGCACGCAGCAACAGGAACGGGCCGGTGAGGTTGGTCCGCATCAGCTCCTCCCACTCCTCGACCGCGGTGTCACCGACCGCGCCGCCCCGCCCGATGCCGGCATTGAGCACCACCCCGTCGAGCCTCCCGTAAGCCGTCACCGTCGTCTCGACGAGTTCACGCACGGCCTCCGGGTCAGCGGCGTCGGAAGGGTGGGCCAGCGCCCCGGTCTCCTCCGTCACCCGGCGCAGCGGCTCGGGCCTCCGCCCCGAGATCACCACCCGGTGCCCACCCGCGCACAACAGCCGCGCGGTAGCCGCCCCGATTCCCGTCCCCCCACCCGTCACCAGGACAACACGCTGTTCCGACATAGTCGTTCCCCTCCGAAGTGGTCAGCATCCGGTTCCCCGCGCCGCGAGCACACGAAGCACCGACGCCACCGGACCCGACCCAAGCAAACCTCACCGATACACACGACGCTGCACGCCCACCCCAAACAAGCCATGACGAACCGCCCCCCGAGCCTGCCTTCTGGCGGAGAGCCGGGGCCTCCCCGCACGAGCAGAGGTAGGCCGGCGAGCACAGGCCTTCGCCCGTCGAGTCGACTTCGTGCTCCGCGCAGGCGAACCGAAGCACGACCGTACGCCGCGCCCTCTTCCTCAAGCCCTCACCACACAAACGGAGATACCCCTGTCGGAACCGCCGGAACGGCTGGCACCACCACCTCACCCCCACCGCCTGGACCAAGCGCCCACCCCACCCGGCACCGCAACACACCCCCAAGAACACCAACCCAACCGACCCACGCCCCGCGCCGCCCCCACACGTTGACAGGCATCTGTCACCATGTTGCTATAAGGCGCCGCTCAGCCCGACCTGCATCGCGTCGCACGCCACTCGGGCATCGGATCAACGACCACTTGACCGGGGGCGGCGCCCCCGAACCCGAAGTGAGGACCCATGCCGCAGCGCGCCGCGACCATCGTCGGCGGCGGGATCGGCGGGCTCGCGGCGGCCATCGCCCTGCATCGCCGGGGCTGGCGCGTCGAGGTGCTGGAACGGGCCCGGGAGTTCACCGAGATCGGCGCCGGCATCTCCCTGTGGCCGAACGCGCTGCACGCACTTGAGGGGCTCGGCCTGGCCGGCGCCGTCCGGGCACTCGGCGCCGTCGAGGCCACAGGCGGCGTACGCGACCGCCGGGGCCGCTGGATGTCGCGTACGGACAACGCGGAGCTGACGCGCCGCTTCGGCCATCCCCTGGTGGTCCTGCACCGCGCGGACCTGTTGCGGGCGCTCACCGAGGCGCTGCCCGCCGACAGCCTGCGGTCGGGCAGCGAGGTGTCCGCGGTCCGCGACGACGGTCGCCGTCTGGTCGTCGAACACTGCAAGGGCGAGTCCCGGCCCGACCTCGTGATCGGCGCCGACGGGCTGCGCAGTGTGGTCCGCCGCGCCCTGTGGCCCGACGCGGCCGGCCCCCGGTACGCCGGCTACACCGCCTGGCGCATGGTCACCGAGCCCCTCGCCGAGCCGCCCACCGAGGGCGCCGCGACCTGGGGCCGCGGGGCGAGGTTCGGCTACACAGCACTGCCGGGTGGCCGGATGTACTGCTTCGCGACCGCGTCGCAGCCGGCGGGAGCGGCCTCAGGCTCGTCCGAGTACGCCGAACTGCTGCGCCGGTTCGGGTCCTGGCCGCATCCCATACCCGCCCTGCTGGCCGCCGTCCCCGCCGACGCGGTACTGAGACACGACCTGTACGACCTGCCGCCCCTGCCCTCCTTCGTCCGCGGCCGGGTCGCGCTGCTGGGCGACGCGGCCCACGCCATGACCCCCAATCTGGGCCAGGGCGCGTGCCAGGCGCTCGAGGACGCCGTCACCCTCGCCCACTGCCTCGATGGCCCCACGGACGTTGCCGCCGCCCTTGGCTCGTACGACCTGCTGCGCCGCCCGCGGACGCAGGCCATCACCCGCCGCTCCGCCCGGCTCGGCGCCCTCGGCCAGCTGTCGTGGCCGCCCGCGGTGCTGCTGCGCGACACGGCCGCCCGGCTGACACCGACGCGGGCAACGCTGCGTTCCATGACACCGGTGCTCAACTGGACCGCGCCCGCGGGCCCGGCGACCCCGACGGAGAGCGAGAGACCCTGATGCCGGACTGGACGTATCACCCACTGCGCGGTGTGGCCGCCGCCCTTCTCGGCCGCCGCCGTTCGCAGCGCACCGCGCTGCGGCTGCTGGCCTCGATCGGCTCCCGCCCCGCCGGCGCGCGGCTGATCGCCCGGGGGTTCGGCCACCGCCATCCGCCCAAGCGGCTCGCCGGTGAGATCTCCGGCGTGCCCGTCACCGTCCGCCTCGGCATCTCCGTCCCGCCCTCGCTCGCCCACGACGCGGTACGCGCCATGCCCCCGCTCGGGGCCGGCGTCGTCGAGGTGGCGCCCGTCTCGGCAGCCGACGCGGACACCGTACGCAAGGCCGCTGCCAACCGCTCGATCCCGCTGGTGGTCCGCGCCTGCGACCCGGAGACCGAAGCCGCCCTCAGACCCCATGTCGACGGATTCACCGACAGCAAGGACCCCCACATGGTCCATGTCACCGACCCGTCGGTCACCGCCGCGGCCGCCGCGATCGAGGAGCCGGGCACCGTCGTACTCGCCCGGCCCCAGGTGCTCGTCACAGCCGGGCCCGGCTGGTTCGCACGGGTCACCGAGGCAGCCACACCCACCGCGCCCGCTCCACTGCTACGGGACGTCGGCCGCGATCCCCGCCGCTGGCCCGCATGGTGGTGGGCCCTGCTCGTCGGCCTCGGCATGACAGGCGCCGGACTCGGCGCTGCGGCGATCACCCTCGGGCCGGTGCTGCTCTGGTACGACCGCGACTACCTCGGCATGACACTGCACGAACTGCACGCCGCCAACCATCACCTCGTGCACTTCCTCCAGCACGACCGGATCACCATGGCCGGCACCATGGCAGCGATCGGCGCCCTCTACACCGGCCTTGCCGTGGGCGGGATCAGACGCGGCTGGCCCTGGGCCCGCGAGGTGTACCTGCTCTCGGGGATGATCGGCTTCCCTACCCTGTCCTACTTCCTGGCCACCGGCTTCGTGGAACCCCTCCACACCGCCACCGCCCTCGCGCTCTTCCCGATGTTCGTGGCCGCGGTCCGCCGCAGACCGCACATACCGCGGTGGCGCCTCGCCCCCGAGGGACCGGAGCCGGAACGCCGACGGGCGCTGGCCGGCCAACTGCTGCTGATCGTCACAGGAGCCGGGCTGTTCGTCGGCGGAGCAGTGATCTCAGTGGTCGGCCTGAGCGGCGTCTTCGTACCAACCGACCTGACCTTCCTGGGCACCAGCACCCACACCCTGGAAACCCTGAGCCCCCAGCTTGTACCGTTCATCGCCCACGACCGCGCCGGATTCGGCGGCGCCCTCATGGCCGCCGCGGTAGCGATCGTCCTGCTCAGCGCCTGGGGCTGGCGACGAGGCGAAGCCTGGGTGTTCTGGACCCTCGCCACAGCGGCAGCCACCGGCTTCCTGCCGGCTGTCGTAGTGCACGGCACAATCCACTACACGGACTTCATCCACCTCTCGCCCGTCTACTTCGGCATCGCCATGACCGGCACCGGCCTGCTCCTGGCGCGCCCATACCTCTGCGCCAGGGAACCGGCAAGACCGACGGACTGACGGGCCGCCGCCCCGGCAAGCACCCCACAGCCAATCCAGCAGACAGGCAACTTCGCGTGGTTCCTTCTCAGCCCCCGGCGGAGGCCCGATCGTAGGCGAGAGCGGCGGGCAGCAACACACGCCCACCACCGCATAGCACGCAAGGGTATCGAGGTCCTCGTCCACGAAGATCCGCAGCTATCCGACCGGCAAGTGCGGCTCGATTAACTCCTCCTCAGGATCGGCCAGTTCAGAGCGGAGCGTCCCTCCCTTCACCAGGTCAGCGCCGAGGAAGGGGGGCTCAGTCATCGGGCAGGAAGCCCAGCACCTTCTGAAGGTCAGCAGGCTCGTGGTAATGCACGCCGGTCATCCCGAGCGTGGTGGCGGCCTCGACGTTCTCCAGCTGGTCGTCCACGAACAGGCACTGGTGGGCGGCGACCCCTGCCCGATCGGCTGCGATCTCGTAAATCGCCGGATCGGGCTTGGCCACCCCCACCCGGGCGCTGCTGACGACGTGGTTCGCGAGATCCGACAGCCCCATCGACTCAAGGTCACGCTCCAGTGCCAGGGTCGCGTTGGTGACCAGGACCAGGGGCATGTGTCCCCGTACCCGGCGCAGCAGGGCCACCACCAGGTCGTCGGCCCGGAACGGAGCTTCGGCAAGCGCCGTCGCCAGCTCACGGGCCTGCGTCTGCGATACCCGGTCGGAGAGCGCCGACGCGATGGAGTCCACCCACTCCCTTTGGGCGATCTTGCCGAGGAGGAAAGGCAGGTCTATTTCGGGGTCGTATGCCACCGCTGCGGTGGTGCCCTCGGCCACCCCCGGCAGCACGTTCCAGCTCAGCCAGTGGAGCCATGTCGTAGAAGCGGATCACGTTGTCGAGGTCGCACAGCACCGCGTCAAAGGGCCTGCTGAATGACTCGGAAGGCGTCATCTGCCTTGAATAGCACAGTGTTTGACCCCCGCTAGATCACAACCAGGAACAGCCCCTAGACGTCATCTCACTTTGCGTGTTCGGTAGCCAGGAAGAGGAGTGGAGATCGTTGAGCGGCTGGCGGGCAGCAGACTGATGTCGCTACGAACACGATCGCAGCGAGGACTTCGTGTTCACGAGGCCCACGCTGTCCGCCACCTTGCGGACGGCTCGGCGCCTCCGGAACCACTCGATGGAACAGCTCCCACAGTTCGGTCGGCCGCTCGGCGCACCAGCCGGTGAGCTGCCGGCCGAGGGATGGGCCGTTTCTTACGGATCATTGGGGCATTGGCTCCGGTGTGTCGTTAACTGACGTGCAGTGGGCACGGATTGAGCTGTTGTTGCCGGACCGCACGCCGAAGCGGGGTGGACGCCCACGGTTCGTAGTCAACTCGCCGGGTCCGCCTCGGCACCCGGCTCCGGCGACGCCCGTGCGGAGTCCGCATGGGGCATCGCGGTCCTGTCATCCAATCCTGAACCGGTCATGGAGCTCACTGCCGCTCTTGCCGCGGCCACGAAGGCGGCGATCGCCGGATGGGTACCGCCGCTCGCGCGGAAGGCGACCTTCGATCGGCGGAACAACGGCAACTTGGTCAACACCACGCCTGCGGGGCTGTGCGCAGTGGCCATCTCCGGTACGAATCCGGCCCCTTGTCCGGTGGCGGCCAGGGCCAGCACCGTACGGAAATCGTTGACCTGGTGGCGGATTCTCGGCTGGAACCCGGCCGCCTGGCAGGCGCGTGCGGCCATGGCGTGACCGGTCGTGCCGTCCCGTGCGGTGATCCACGGAGCCTCTGCGTAGGGGCCGAGCAGCTCGGCCAGGGTGTCGCTGCGGCTGCTGTTCTTGGTCGCTGTGTTGGTGACGAGGTACATGGGCTCTTCCAGCAGGGGCACCTCCTCCATGGTGGTGTCCGGTGACGCGGGTACGAAGTCGTAGTCGTGCACAAGGGCGACATCGAGTTCGCCGGCTCGCAGGCCGTCGGAGACGCGGGCGGAGTCGATTTCCTGCACCATCGGTTCCAGCGCGGGATGCCGTTGGGCCAGCTCGGCCAGCGTGGCGGGCACGATGGTGTGACCGCCGGAGGGGAAGGTCCCGATACGCAGTGGCCCTCCGATGCCGTCCCGGGCGCTGGCCAGCTCTGCGACCGCCAGCTCGAGGCGTTGCAGCACGGCGTCGGCGTGTGCGACGAGGGACCGGCCTGCGGGCGTGAGGACCACGCGCCTGCCGCTGCGTTCCAGCAAGGCCACGCCCGCCTCGCGTTCCAGTACACCCAGCTGCTGGGAGACGGCGGATGCGGTGAAGGTCAGCGCCTCGGCCACGGCGGCGATCGTGCCCCGCCGGTCCAGTTCGCGGAGCAGGTACAGACGACGAACATCAAGCATAAGTACAGCTTAGGCATAGAGGTAGAAATCAGAAATGGATCTACCGGGTTGGTGTGAGCCAGGCTTGGACCATGAACCTCGATCCGCTCTTCAACGGCCTGTACGTCCCCTTGGTGACTCCGTTCACCACCGACCTGCGCTTGGCTCCCGATGCGCTGGCCCGACTCGCCGAAGAGGCCCTGTCGAGCGGCGCCTCCGGGCTGGTCGCCCTCGGCACCACCGCTGAATCGGCCACGTTGACCGCGGAGGAGAAGCAGACGGTGGTACGCATCTGCTCGGCCGCCTGCCGAGCACACAGCGCCCAGCTGATCGTCGGGGTCGGCACCAACGACACCGCCACCGCCATCACGTCGCTGCGCGAGCTGGCGGCCGCCGGGGACGTAGCTGCGGCGCTGGTTCCCGCGCCGCCCTACATCCGGCCCGGTGAAGCGGGGACACTGGCGCATTTCACCGCGCTGGCCGAACACGGCGGCATGCCGCTGATCGTGTACGACATCCCCTACCGCACGGGGCAGACTCTCAGCGCCGGCACGATCGCGGAACTCAGCCGCCTGCCGGGGGTCGTCGGGATCAAGCACGCGACCGGCGTGATCGACGCGACCACGGTGGAGTTGCTCGGCGCCCCTCAGCCCGGCTTCGCCGTGCTCGGCGGCGACGACGTCGTCCTCTCACCGCTCGTCGCGGCGGGCGCCCACGGCGGAATCGTCGCATCGGCCAATGTGCGCACCGCCGACTACGCCGACCTGATCTCGCTGTGGCACCGCGGCGCCGCTGCACCCGCCCGCAGACTCGGTGCCGAGTTGGCCCGGCTGTCCACCGCCCTCTTCGCCGAACCGAACCCGACCGTGATCAAGGGAGTACTGCACGCTCAGGAACGCATTCCCAGCCCGGCCGTACGGCTGCCGTTGCTCGCCGCCTCCACCGGCACAGTCCGCCGAGCGGCGCTGCTAGCCGGCAGCCCTGCACGCCACGCGTCCCCGGTCTGATTCTCCCGAGCCACGGCCGATGCCTCGCATGTGCAGACCAAGCGGCGGCGAAGCCGCCCAGAAGCAGGCCCGAGTCCGGCTGACCGCGCACGGCCGGAAAGGGCGTGCCCCGGCCACCTTGCCACGCAACAGCAGGATCAACGCCCGGGGCCACGGCTGGGGCACCCTACGACCGCCGCCCGGGGTAGCCAATGGCAGCGACAGGCACTGGGAACGATGACGTCGACGGACTGTCGGTCGTCGCACTGCTGGCTCCAGCCGACTGGGTGGAGTTCGGCTTCGTGCGCGACACCGTGGGCACCAGCGACTCTGCACTGTCCAAACAGGTCGCCGCCTTGGCGGACGCCGGCTATGTAGAGGCACGCAAAACACGGAACCGCACGGGCCGGCACACCCACCTCAGGCTCACCGCACACAGGCGGCAGAGGTTTCAGCGGCACGCCTCGGCCCTGGAGAGGATCGTGGCGGCGGCACGCGGGCCACAGGGCGCATAACCGTCGCCAGAGAGGATGACGCGACGTCCGAGACCGCGGCAACAGCCACAGCTTCCGGCGCCGAACCTCCCCCTCCCGGCCCGCCCCTGAGGACACCCGCTGCCGAACACCGCTACCGAACACCACCGACCCCACCGACCTGGCTTGTTATCGGTCTCGCGCGTCGGCGTCGGGGGCGCCGTCGGGCAGCTGGTCTCGGTTGATGCTGCCAACTCAGGTGTTCTGCCGGACGGGTAGAAACGCTTCTGCACGCACCGCGGTCCGGCCGCGAAACAGTGCCCACGCATGCAGGCCGCTCACCGGCTTCTAGCCAAGTTCGTTACGCAGAGTGGTTACGCATTCACTTTCGGTGCCTGCCTGGCTAGGCTCCTCGCAGTGGACACACCGGCCGTCCTCGATCGCAGGTGTGCTTCCGCCTTCCCCTTTTGCCGCGAGTAGAGGGCTGAATCGCTGTGACAGCACGCGTGGAAGACGTTCGGAAGCTCCTCGACCAGGCGGCGGGTGGCGTGGTCGAGATCCCGGTGTCCGTGTTCGCCGACCCCGACGCCGCGGCGCTCGTCTTTCCGGACGGCACCGTGCGGATCGACGGCGCGGTGCGCGGTGCGCGGGCCCTGTCGGTGGGCGGGCAGGCCACGGTCACCGCGTCCTCGGCGCCGGTGGATGTCGCGTTCACCGTGGACGGTGAGTGGGTGACAGGAACGGTGGCCGCGGTCGATCTCGGTGCGGGCCGCAGTCTGGTCCTGGTCGACGGGGCCCCGGAAGGGACGGCACTGCCCGCCGGGGCGTGGGCGCTGATGGAGGGTCGGGCGCTGCGGTTGAGCAGGCGTACGCCCGCGCCGCCGACCGACCCGGAACGCCTGGACGGTCTGGGCCGCGCCCTGCCGGTGGTGCGGCACCGCGACGGAGCCGTGCGCGACCGCGGCCCCCGGGCGCTGGTGACCGAGAACGGCATCCTCGCCCCCCGCCCGGGACCGCGGCGCCGGAAGGGCATGCGGGTTCTCGAAGCGCCGTCGGTGCGCGGATGGTCGCCGATCGGCACGCCCGGCGGCGACAACGGGCTGAGCGTCGACTACTACAACCCGCCGCTGCGGATCGCCGGCGCGCTGACCGCGCTGCCGGCCTCCCCGCCGTACAAGACGGTGACCGGCGGGGTGCTGCTGGTGGACACCGGGGCGTTCAACGGCTCCGCGATGGGGGCGTACGTCGTGCCCGACGGGAGCGGCGCCGATCCGTCGCTGTTCGCCTACGGCTCGCTCGGCAGCCAGGTCGGGTTCGGGCCGCCGCTGTTCCAGGTGCGGGGCATTTCCGCCGGGTTCGGCTGGAACAGCCGGGTGCGGGTGCCGGCGGCGGACGCACTGGGCGACTTCCCGTTCCTGATGGCCCTGGACAATCCGGGTGCGATCGGCGCGGACGACGAGGAGGTCGACCCGCTGAAGGTCCTGTCGGCGCTGATCGGCGGCGGAAATCCCTGGGTGCGTCCGCAGCAGGGGGACCTGTGGTTCGCAGCGGGTCTGGCCTTCGACTGCTTCGAGACGTTCAGTGGCCGCGCCATGGCGCTGGTGCAGACCGGTTCCGATCTGACGGTCAGTCTGCTGGGCGCGGCGGGCATGCAGCTGCCCACCAAGAGCGACAAGAAGATCGCCCGGGTGGAGATCGGCATCGAAGCCACGTTGCGTCCGGCGGCCGGGGAGCTGAGCATCGGCGCGGCGTTCACCGAGAAGACGTTCCTCATCGACCCGAACTGCAAGCTGCGCGGCGGCGTCGGCATGAAGTTCTGGTTCGGCGACCACCCGCAGGCCGGTGACTTCGCGTTCCTGCTGGGCGCGATCCCCGCAGGGCGGGAGCTGCCCGCCCGCTACCCCCGCCAGCAGCCGGCCGGCCTGACCTGGGGCGTCGGGTCGACCGTCAACATCACCGGTAACGCCTACGCCGCGTTCACCCCCAAGTCCCTGATGGCCGGCGGCTCCCTGGACGTCGTCTTCCAGTCCGGGATGCTGCGCGCCTGGCTCACCGCCCGGGTGGACGCCCTGCTGGAGTGGAACCCCTTCTACTTCGACGTCGGGATGGGCATCCGGGTCGGGGTCTCCGCAACCATCAAGATCTGGTTCGTCAAGATCAGGATCTCGATCGAGGTCGGCGTCAGCGTCCGGGTCTGGGGCCCGGCGGTGGGTGGCGAGGCGACCGTCCACCTGTGGTTCATCTCGTTCACCATCGGCTTCGGCGCCGCCCGCCGCAACCAGACCCCGGCGCTGGACTGGGGCGGTTTTCAGGGCATGCTGCCGCCGCCGGAGAACATGGTCCGCACCACGGCGATCGCCGGATACACCGGCGAGGGCGCCCCGGCCACCCGCGGCGCGGTCAAACCGTGGCTGGTCAGCAACGGCGGCTTCACCTTCACCGCCGACACCCAGGCCCCCGTCAGCAAGGTCTACCTGAATCAGGGCGGCGACACCGTCGAGGTCGCCACCGACACCGCTGTGGACATCCTGCCCATGCACCTGCGGGGCAAGGGCAGCGAACTGCGCGTACGGCTCGCCCTCAACGGCCACCCCCACACGCTGACACCCTGGGGTCACGCCATCCTGCGTGGCAACGTGCCCAACGGCCTGTGGGGCCGGCAGCCGGACGCGCCGAACGACGGGATCATCCCCGACCGCATCCTCGGAATCCGGCTGACCTCGCCACCGGTCGACCACGGCACCTCCACCGGGTTCCTCGACGAGCAGGCCATCTCCTTCGACCCGATCAACCCCGACGGCAACCAGCCGCTGTCCGCCGGCGAGGGCGCGGCCGGCGCCGTGCCGACCCGTCCCGGCGGCGTCATCGCCGCGATCCAGGACGGCATCGACACCCCCGCCACCCGCGCCAACCGCACCGCCCTGGACCGGGCGCTCAAGGCTCTCGGCACGGACCTCGGCATCCTCGACACCGATCTGAGCGGCTACGCGCACGCCGCCGGCACCGCCTTCACCGCCGAGCCGATGCTCGTCGCGGGCTGACCCGACGCGCACGACCGGGCCGTCCCCAGGTGGGCGGCTCGCAGCGCCACGCGCCTGCGCACGGCGCCCCGCCCCTCCCCCTCCGCCGCGTCCTGTCGAAAGGCACGCCCGTGACCACCACGTCCGAACCCGGCTCCCGGCCGCGCACCAGCGCACCGGCGGCCCAGCACCGCACCCGGTTCTTCGACCACCGCATCCCCTCCCTGCACGCCGGCCGCTACACCATTGGCAACCAGCAGATCCTCAAGGACGTCGACGGCGCCGACCGGACCGTCGACGCCACCCCGCAGCCCTTCGACGTCGTCCAGCCGCGCTTCAGCTTCGACCCGACCGGCATCAACGCGCAGTTCCCCGCCCCGGACGCCGTCGGCACCTACAGCCAGACCCTCGCCCACATCAACCTCGACGCCCCCGGCCTGCCCTGGAACCGCCTCCTCGGCCCGAGCCGGCCGCCCGCCGTGCCATGGATGGCGCTGCTGCTGTTCCGCGCGGACGAACTGCCCGAGGACCCGGACGCGGTGGGCCTCGTCAAGGCCGGCACCGTACGCCGGCTCCTGGACGGCGCCCTGGGCGCCGGCAAGCCCCCCGCGCTCCCGCCGGAGAGCCTGCGCCCCGACGAGTACGACGAGCAGTGCGCCACCGTCCTCGTCCCCGCCGCACTGTTCGACGGGGTGAAGCCGCTGCCCGCCGAGATGGGCTACCTGGCGCACCTGCGCGAGGGCGGGCGCCCCGACGCCACCCGCGCCGGCGCGGACCCCGAACCCGACGAGGGCGAACTCAACGCCGTCCTGGTCGCCAACCGCTTCCCCGCCGCCGCCGGCGGGCGCCACGTCGTCCACCTGGTCTCCCTCGAAGGCTTCGACCAGCAGCTGACCGCCCCCGCGCCCGCCGAAGGCGTGCGCCTGGTCTCCCTCACCAGCTGGTCCTTCACCACCGAACCCGACTCCGGCATCGGCTTCGGCGATCTCGCCCAGCACCTGGCCACCACCGACGGCACCGCCCCGCGCCCCGCCGGTCAACTGCGCCTGCGCGTACCGGCCTCCGGCCCGGCCGATCCCGACGGCCCGCAGAAGGAGGCCCTGGACCGGATGGCGGGCGGGGCCGTGGCCCTGCCGCAGCGCCTGGAGAGCGGTGAGCGCACCCTCGCCTTCTACCGGGGCCCGCTCACCGCCCAGCCCGCCCAGGAGCTTCCCCCGCCGGCCGCCACCCGGCTGGACTCCCCGGGCGAGGCGCTGATCTATCTGCAGCAGTACGGCGTCTTCGACACCGCCTACGCCGCCGCGTTCACCACCGGGCGCACCCTCGCCCTCGCCGACGCCGCGTTCCGCAGCGCCCTGCTGGAGTTCCGTTCCGCCGCCCGCACCGCGGCCCGCCGCCTCGCCTCCCACCCCGAACTCGCTGCCCGCGCCGTGACCGCGCTGACCGGCCGTCACCTCACCGCGCCCCTCGCCTTCGAGGCCTTCGACCGCCTCCTCACGGACGGCGGCAGCCGTGCGAAAATGGCTACGGATTACGACACCCCACGCAAGACCGATGACGACCTCAACGAGGACAGCATCGAGGAGCTGAAGTCGCGGCGGAACGACAA